>CALDHH010000166.1 GCA_937941575.1 uncultured Alphaproteobacteria bacterium
CTTAAAATTCCAATTGGTGAGATGCCTTCATTTATTAAAGTATTATAAGTTCTATCCAAATCCTTGGCATTACCGCTTGCCGTGTGAACTGCGACATCATTCATATTCATCTCAGAATTATTACCGATGCAATTTATAACATCATCTAGGGTAATTACCTTGGCAGGGTTGCTGATGGTGTAAGTAATTAGCTTTTCAATTTCCTGTCTTGCCAAAGCACGATCGCCCAAGATATTTGAGATTAGGAGGTTTTTGGCATCCATGTCTATTTTGATATTATTTTCACGTAATTGATTATCAATTATTGAACCCAGACTTCTTTCATCATCGGCATAGCATGGCACAGCGGCGCAGTCTTTTTCTTTTTCAAATAATTTTCTTAAAGATGATTTTGCATTTAAATCGCCAGCTTCGATAATTAATAGATTATCAAATTCTTGTTTCATGGAAAGTTTTACGATATCGGTATGATTATTATTTACATTATTTAATCTTATTAATCTCTGACCGCCCATCATGGATTGTGATGATAATTCATCGCTTAGAATTGCGTGATCATCTTTTAATTTATCGCCTGAAATCTCAGCTACATTAAATGGGTCATTTAAATCATCGACTATTGTTTTGCCGATTATTGCTACGCGTTCTCTAACCAAGCCTTCATCTGGGCCATAGATTAAAATGGCTTTTATGCTTTTATCGGGGTTTTTAACGAAGCTATCGATGTCTCTGGTTTGGATTTTCATTTGAGTTATTTCCTATTAAGAAATAAAAGAATATTGGTTTCAATCTGTTCAGATATATTTATCAAGCCTTTTTTCTGGGCGTTTTGATAAGTGGATCTATTTGATAATTGATTATCTAAGATATTATAGCCATTGATTGAGCGGAGCTTTCTAGATAATAATTTTTTGCCAGTTTGATTATCGATCAGATGGAATATTGCGGTTGTGGTTAATTGTTCACGGGTTGCAACGGCGTCTTGATCGATCCCTAATTCTTGGGTTTTATTAGTGATGCTTTCAACTTTCAAAAGATATCTTGCATTTATTGGGCGAGATTTTTTATATAGGCTATCGATTAATTGATTACGCAGAAACTGCCCATCCCAATTTGGAATATTGGCAATCTCAATATTATTTAATTGTATATTTGATTTTGTGCTATCTAAATTTGAATAAATTGGTTTAAAACCGCAAGCAGTTAAGCCAGTCATTACTACACAAATTAATATAAATCTTTTAAATAACCACATTTACAATTCTCTTTGGTACCACGATTACTTTTTTAACAGGATTATCACCGATTGATTTAATTACATTTTCATCTTCCAAGGCGATTTTCTGAGTTAAGTCTTTATCAGCATCAGCAGGCAGAGTAACAGTTGCTCGTAATTTACCATTTACTTGCACGGCGATTGTAATCGTATCAGCCACCAATAGAGATTTATCAATAACAGGCCATTTTTCATTTATAACATGATGTTCATATCCTAATGACTCCCAGATCTCTGAGGCGATATGAGGCATTGCTGGGGCCATTATAATGGTTAGGAACTCTAAGCTTTCTCGTTTTACCCAAGCGGATTCTGTAATATCTAAACTACCGGCTTCATTATCATATTCAGTAATTGCATTTGAAATCTGTCTGATCCCTGAAATTACTTTATTGAAATGCAAAAGTTCAAATTCACGAGTAATCTCTTCGGTGAATTTATGAACTATTTGGCGTAGTTTTAAGGATTTATCAGAAAATTTGGTTGGTTTCACTGCATCAACTTGGCAAGGTTTAATATTGCCTGTAAATGCCATACGCCATAATTTATTAACAAATCTCCATGATCCTTCAACCCCGGATGTTGTCCATTCAACATCACGTTCTGGTGGGCTATCGGATAATACGAATAATCTGGCAGCATCAGCACCATAGCTTTCCAATATTTCTTGTGGATCAACTACGTTCTTTTTTGATTTGGACATTTTCTCGATACGTAATGGATTTACTACTGATTTATCAGTAATCTTTTGCCATTTACCATCGCCGGCTGGCTCGATCTCATTCGGGTTCATCCATTTACCGTCTGAATCTTTGAATGATTGATGGGTAATCATACCTTGAGTAAATAGATTTTTAAAAGGTTCATCGAAATCTAAATAACCACATTTCTTTAAAGCACGGTTGAAGAAACGAGCATATAATAAATGCATAACTGCATGTTCAATACCACCAACATATTGATCGACTGGACACCAATAATTTGCTTTATCTTTATCAAAGCCAAGTTCATCATTTTTTGGGTCACAAAATCTAGCGTAATACCAAGAGCTTTCAAAGAAAGTATCAAATGTATCTGTTTCACGCTCCGCATCAATTCCACATTTTGGACATTTACAATATTTCCAAGTTGGGTGATTGGCAATTGGGTTACCTGGTTTAGTGAAATCTGGATCTGTTGGTAATTCAACTGGTAATTGGTCATCTGGAACTGGAACAATGCCACAATCGCCACAATGGATAATTGGAATTGGACAACCCCAATATCTTTGTCTTGATACGCCCCAATCACGTAATCTATAAGTAGTCGTGCTGAAACCTTGATCTTTATCTTCTATTAATTTGGTAATTTCAAGTTTGGCATCTGTGATTGTTTTACCGTTTAAAAATTCTGAATTTCCTAATATTCCATCGCCTGTATATGCTTCATCAGTAATTTTAAATGTGCTGGCATCTTCGCCATTTGGAATTACGACTGGAATTACGTTTAAATCATATTTTCTTGCAAAATCTAAATCTCTTTGATCATGGGCTGGACAGCCGAAAACTGCACCTGTTCCGTAATCCATTAGAACGAAATTGGCGATATATACTGGTAATGTTTCACCTTCGATTAATGGATGTTTTACTCTTAAGCCAATATCAATGCCTTTTTTCTCTGCTTGTTCAACCGCAGTTTCACTTGTTCCAAGTTTTCTACATTCATCAATGAAATCTTTAACTTCTTTATTATCTTCACCAATTTGCAAAGAAATTGGATGGTCAGATGCGATTGCAACGAATGACGCACCAAATAAAGTATCTGGTCTGGTTGTATAAACTTCGATTTTATCTGTGCTATCAATAATATCGAATTTGAATTGTAAACCTTGTGATTTACCAATCCATTTTTCTTGCATGATTTTTACTTTTTCAGGCCAACCGCTTAGGTCAGCTTCCAATAGCTCATCTGCATATTCAGTAATTTTTAAAAACCAGCCATTTAATTTACGACGTTCAACATCAACGCCAGAACGCCAGCCTTTACCATCAACGACTTGTTCATTGGCAAGGACAGTATTTTCAACTGGATCCCAATTTACCCAAGATTCTTTTTGATAAGCCAAGCCTTGTTCAATAAATTCCAAGAACATTTTCTGTTCATGCTTATAATAATCTGGTGAACAAGTTGTGATTTCACGATCCCAATCAAGGGCAAGTCCCATTGATTTTAATTGAGTTTTCATTGATTCAATATTTTTATAAGTCCATTCAGCAGGGTTCGCACCAGCTTCTAAAGCCGCATTTTCAGCCGGTAGGCCAAAAGCATCCCAACCCATTGGGTTTAAGACATTATAACCTTGGGCTTTTTTGAATCTTGCGACCATATCGGATAGCGAGTAATTGCGAACATGACCCATATGTAATTTACCTGATGGGTATGGGAACATGGCTAGAACGTAATATTTCTCTAAACTACTATCTACTTCACAAGCATATGATTTCTCATTCTCCCATATTGCTTGCCATTTTTTTTCAGTTTCAGTTATATTATAACGATCTAATTCTTCTATCATTTTATACTCTTTATATTATATGGCTCTTTATTATTGCTTTTATTATTAGCGAGCTGATTTTTGGGCGATTTTGATTTCTCGGGCTCTAGTTAGTATCGTGTTTTCTATATCTGTGCTGAGATTATTTGCGACTTTTGCATCACGCCATTTACCACGGCTATAATTTTGTTTGAAGATTGAAACTTTGACACCATCGGCGCGTAGCTGTTTATCCAATATATATAGGTTGATTTTAAATCTCTCGCCTTGTTTCTCTGGATTTTCATACCAATCGGTTAAGATCACGCCGCCGAATGGATCGGCTGATTTAATCGGCATGAAAGATATTGTATCAAGTCCTGCGCGCCATAAAAAACCATTTACACCAATACCAGCACCACTTTCTCCGCCATCTTTACCTTTACCAAAAAACTGGCTAGCCATTGTTTCGCCTTCACCCCAGATAGTATCTCTCTGATCCGTGTTATAAACAAGTTTACCATCATTATTAGTTGGGTATTTATTTTCTTTCTTTACCTTGGTCGTATCACATGCCGTAATCGATAGGGTAATTAACAGGCAAGATAAAGTTTTAAGTAGTTTATTCATGGGGTAACCTTTATATTTTGATGAATTTAAAAATAACTATACACATATATAAAGTATATATAAATAGTCTTTTTAATAAAAATAGAGATTTTTAAACTGTTGTTTTATATTATTCAGTCGAAAAAGATTTTCATAAATAAGTATATAAAAAGTTAATGTGATTTTTTTACCACAAAAATAGATATTAGGCGGAAATGGCTGTATATATAAGTATAATGGCTATTTTTATTAAATTTGCAAAAATGAACTGTTGCAAAAATAACACATAATTGCATTTTTATCACGGTTTTGTGAAATATATGTTTGACCTTTTGGTGTAATCGGTTTTAATTAAGGCATATCTTTCGAAAAAGATTTCTAAGATTTTTTTTGAGGGATTTGTTTTAAGTCTAAGTTCCAATTTCGGAATAATAATTTAAGGAAAATAAAATGAAAAAATTACTATTAACAGGTACAGTAATTGCTGGTCTTGCAACTGTTGCAGCTCCTACAATCGCTAGTGCTAATCTTGACATGGAAATCGGTGGTTTCATGCGTGGTTACGGCGTACATGCTGATAACGATCTTGCTGGTGCTGCTAGCGAACGTGCATTAGAATTCCGTCACGATACAGAAGTTCACGTTGGTGGCGAAACTACTTTAGACAACGGTCTAACAGTTGGTGCTCACACTGAACTAGACATTACTGGTGCTGGTGCTGCTGGTGGAGTTACTGTTGAAGAAGTTTACGGTTACTTCTCAGGTTCATGGGGACGTGTTAACTTTGGTCGTGAAGATGGTGCTCAGTACTTATTACAAGTAGCTGCTCCTTCTGCTGATTCAAATGTTGATGGTCTACGTGTTAACATCTCTGGTTTAAACACTGCTGCTTGGGATGCTTCTCTAGTAGGTATTAACTCTGTTGCTAGAGGCGATGTTGGAATTTTAAGCTATGGTGCTGATATGGCCCGTGGTGCATTCAAACTAACATATATCACTCCAACATTTAACGGTTTCCAAGCTGCTGTATCTTACGCTCCAGAAGTTGGTGGCGATGATACTACTGGTTTCGGTTCAGGTCTAGCTGCTGCAAGTCTTGATAACAATGGTGGTCTTGAAGATCTAATGGAAATTGGTGCTCGTTGGGATGGTGAATTCTCAGGTGTTGGTCTATCTTTAGGTGCTGGTTTCTCAACTGCTTCTCAAGAACTAACAGTTGCTGGTGTTGATGATACTCAAGAATGGAACGCTGGTATGAATGTTGCATTCTCTGGTTTCTCTTTCGGTGCTGCATATGTTGAAAACAACAATGGCGTTGCTACTAATGGCGATACAACTAGACTAGTATTTGGTCTTGGTTGGGACAACGGTCCATGGACTGCTGGCGCATCTTACCAAATGTTAGAACACGAAACTGGTGCTGCGACTTCAACTGATGTTGACGCTTACACTGTTGGTGGTTCATATGCTTACGGTCCTGGAATGACATTCCGTGGTGCTGTACAGTTTGGTGAAGCTGACGATAGCGTAGTTGGTACAGCTGATGAAAGCTTTACACAAGTTACTCTAGGTACAGAAATCAACTTCTAATCCGTAATTTTACGATTTAGAAAAATGTTTCGAAGAAGAGGTGCTAGCAATAGCACCTCTTTTTTTGACTTTTATTTATATTTCCCATTGACATTACGCCCCCAAGATATTATTAATTCTAACACAAGTAAATTTCTTGGTTTCAGCGGGTGTAACTCAGTGGTAGAGTGTAACCTTGCCAAGGTTAAAGTCGAGAGTTCGAATCTCTTCACCCGCTCCATTTCTATCCATATAAATCATAGCCTTAACAGTATTTAAACATAAACAAGATTTTATTGTTGTTAATGTAGTTATACCTATTTTATCTCGTTATATGTGGGGATATTGTGGGGAATTGCTAACATAATTCTACATCTGTATGCTATAATAAGCATGAAAATTAAACTTTTGTACTCCTCCTTGATTTATTAAGGAGTAATTAAAATGACTAACAGTGTAATACTAAGAGGTAGACCTAAAAAGTATGCAGAATATAAGGAGCTATTATCTTCAATAGCACCAAGGAGCATGTCTAAACGTCCTAAATATATAAATAATATTGGTATATTTAGAGGTAAGACTGGAGACACAGCATGGATAAAAATAAATCTTAGGCATGGTGGGGAATATAAAGGTAAGAGTTACCCTAAATCTCACTCATTAGAAATAAAATTAGGTGCTTTGTCTTCATTCGATTGGAAAGAACTAGAAAAGCAAAGGGATTTATTACAAGGCAAGGCTGATCG
>CALDHH010000167.1 GCA_937941575.1 uncultured Alphaproteobacteria bacterium
AGTAATCTGCCGGCTGGGAATTCGTTGATATAGCCGTTACCGCCAAGACATTGGATTGCTTGTAGAGCCATTTGGGTTGCTTGTTCGGATGCGTATAATATTGCACCGGCTGCATCTTTTCGGGTGATCTCACCGCGGTCACAAGCCATTCCAACTGTATATACGTATGATTTTGATGTGTTTAATGCGACATACATATCAGCAATTTTACCCTGCATTAATTGGAATTCACCAATTGGGGTGTCGAATTGTTTTCTGTCATGGATATATGGCACAACTAAGTCCATACATGCTTGCATGATGCCCAATGGACCTGCGGCTAATACTGCGCGCTCGTAATCAAGTCCGCTCATTAAAACACGTACACCGCCGTTTAATTGACCCAAGATATTTTCTTCTGGTACTTCGCAATCTTCGAAGACTAATTCACAAGTATTTGAGCCACGCATTCCAAGCTTGTCTAATTTTTGGGCGGTGGAGAAACCTTTGAATGTTTTCTCAATGATAAAAGCAGTTATTCCTTTTGCCCCAAGGCTTGGGTCGGTTTTGGCATATACGACTAAATAATCAGCATCGGGACCATTGGTGATCCACATTTTATTACCGTTTAATATATATTTATCACCAGATTTTTTGGCAGATAATTTCATTGATACAACATCAGATCCTGCATTTGGTTCAGACATTGCCAAAGCACCAATTTTTGTACCAGCACATAATTCAGGCAGATATTTCTTTTTCTGCTCAACACTACCATTAATATTGATTTGATTTACACATAGATTTGAGAATGCACCATAGCTTAAACCAACGCTAGCAGATGCTCTGCTGATTTCTTCAACGGCAATGATATGTTCCATATAACCCATACCGGTTCCGCCATATTCTTCATCAACGGTAATCCCAAGCAATCCGAGTGCGCCCATTTCAGGCCATAATTCATTTGGAAACTCATTCTTGCGGTCGATTTCTTCTGCCATCGGGGCAATTCTATCTTGGGCAAAGCCACGGACAGTATCGCGTAACATCTCGGCTGTTTCGCCTAAATTAAAGTTAAGACTTGGAAAATCGATCGCTGGCATATATTGTTATCCTATTCTCTAGTTGATTTAATTAGTTTCACTTGGAACAATATATTAGAAATTTGGGTAATTTAAAAGATATGAATGATTTTTATTTTAAATTTTGGTTTTTCATGGCAAGACATAGCAAGTCTTGGGTAAGAATATTTGCGGTTGATAAGCTTCGCTATACTAATGATCCTAATGTAAAATTCTGGCTGCTGACCGAGGGTTACAAGAATAAAGTATCATATATATATACTGCTTATAATTGTTTAATGGCGGGTGATTTGCTAAGCTATCTGCGCAAGCCAAATGTGGATATTAATATTATTAATGGTGCAGGTGATTTAATCTCAGCCATGATACACGGCACTCCATCCGAAGAATTAGAAGATTATAAAGATGGATCAGAGGTAATAAGATTATATTTAGAAGAATTATTTAGAATAAAATCATTGGATAAGCAAAATAGATTAAATGTAGAGAAAATAAAAAAGCTCTTATCAACAAAACCAGAAGATAAAGAACTTGCAATTAATGCAGGTTATACGGATGAATATAGATATGAGATGTTGGCTTATGCCGATGATATACTTGGTAATAAAGAGAAATTATCAAAAGCTATCTAAATAATGCGGGTATTTTTTATTGAGTCGTTCTAAATGTTTACCATTTCTTTCTCGTAAATCCTTTAAAGATTGGGCAGTTTGGGAACCATATTCTTTCTCTATTTTCTCAACATCAATAAAAAATGGAAGATAGTTATGCATGACTTCATTGGCAGGTATATGCATTGCCGATGAGATATCAATTATGATAGCGCGCATCTTATCCTTATCAAATATTTCTTTTAAAGCAGAATTATTGTTCATTCTTTATGTTCTTTCGATCTTAACACTAAGTACATTCTCTCATGATTATATTAAAATAAAGTTTATTTTAACCGATTTTTGTATATAATAATCTTTATGTTATTAAATTGGATTGTAAATTATGCAGAATAGATTCTCTGAACCAAAAGATTTTAAATGGGGCAAGTTCGAAGACGATGAAGGTCGTAACATTCGCTATGGTCATATAAAAACCAAGCTTGAATCCAAGGGTACAATGATAATATTGCCAGGATTCCGTGAACCGGTGGAGAAATATTTTGAAACTATTCGGGATATGCTGGATCGTGGTTATGATATTTGGACAATTGATTGGCTTGGCCAAGGCGGGTCAGACCGATTCTTAGAAGATAATG
This sequence comes from uncultured Alphaproteobacteria bacterium, assembly GCA_937941575.1. Classification (GTDB taxonomy): domain Bacteria; phylum Pseudomonadota; class Alphaproteobacteria; order Micavibrionales; family CSBR16-224; genus CALDHH01. Next base: position 2,311 of record CALDHH010000167.1, read on the forward strand.
GCGATAGAACCCATAGTGAGAGTTTTGATAAAACGGTTAAATATTTCGATAAGTTTATCAAAGAAGTTGTTAAACCAAAAGAAGGCGATAATCTGATCTTAAACGCGCATTCAATGGGGGCGCATTTAGGGTTGCGTTATATTCAAGAATTCGGCAAAGATTTGGTTAAATCCGCAATAATCTCTGCTCCAATGTTTATGGTTAAAACAGAGAAATACCCAAGAGCTGCGGCTAAAATACTTGCAACATTCGGTTATAAAACTGGTGGTGCAGAGAAATATGTACCAGGGGCAAAAGATTATAATGATAAAGATTTTGATCTTGTTGACTCAAGTGTACAGATTACAGGAATTAATCGTTATAAATCACAAATGGCAATATTCAAAGCTAGACCAGATTTAAGGGCTAGTGGCCCAACATATGGCTGGTTATATAATGCTTTCAAATCAATGGATATTTTAAATGATAAGAAATATTTGGAAGAAATTGAAATTCCAATTCTAATGGCAACCCCTCTGAATGACGATAAAGTTGAATTAGAAGAACAAGAAAAAGCATCAAAGATAATGAAGAATTGTAAGATGATAAAATTCGAAGATGCAGGTCATGAAATTTGGATGGAAAGCGATAAATTTAGAAATAAATGGTTGGAAGAAGTCGATAGCTTCTTGGCAATTGGAAATCAAGCACAGAAATTAGACGTAAAAAAAAAGCCGAACCCAAGTTTGAAGGTTAAAGGTTTATAGATTCTTTAACTAGGCTATGTTACAATTATTTACATTTTAGGAATCTTAGGAGTTTAGAATATGGGACAAGAAGTAGAATATCAAAGATTGGGTGATAAGATTTTAGATGCTTTAAAGCTATCTGTGAATCAGAAAGATTTGAATATCTCGAATGTTCTAATAACTGCCCTTGAAATGTCGATGACAAGATCGGCTGGCGGCGCGGATTTCGTTGAAAGAAGAGAATTTTCAAAAGAAGTTGCAGCAGTCTTGGATCAATTATCTGAATTAAAAGAATAATATTCCGTTTAAATATAACTAATATTGACATTAAATATTTTGATACAGATAATGTATTGAAGTTTTTAATGTGCAACTAGTTATAGGAATTTTAAATATGCTTGATAATAAAGTGATTGAAGAAAATTTAATCAATAAAAAAATAACCCTACCAACACCTGCAGCACCAGTTGCAAATTACCTGCCATATAGTATTAGTGGTAATAATCTATATATTTCAGGACAATTACCGATGCAAGATGGCAATCTTATTAAAGGTAAATTGGGTGATGATCTTGGCTCTGAAGATGGGGTTAAAGCGGCTGAACTATGTGCGATAAATATATTGGCTCAGGCAAAAATGGCATTGGGCGGTGATTTTTCAAAAATTAAAAAACTGGTTAAATTGGGTGCTTTTGTGGCATGTACTCCTGATTTCCATGATCATCCTGTAATTGTTAATGGGGCGTCGGATTTAATGGTTGATATATTGGGTGATGCCGGTAAACATGCAAGATTTGCGGTTGGGGTATCTTCTTTACCATTGAATGTAGCAGTTGAAATTGATGCGATATTTGAAATTGAATAATTAATTATTTTTTTAAACTTTGGGGGAAGTTATGAATTCAAAAATATTCTGTGCGATTGATACGGACGAACTTAATCTGGCGATTGAACTTGCGATACAAATTGGTAATGTTACCGGTGGAATTAAACTAGGTTTAGAATTCTTTCAGAAATTTGGCTCGGACGGTATTAAACAAGTAATGGCGAATACTGATGCAAAATTATTCCTTGATTTAAAATTCCATGATATTCCAAATACTGTTGCAGGTGCGGTTAGGAACGCTTGTGATTTAAATCCAGATTTTCTAACTATTCATGCATCGGGTGGATCAGAGATGATTAAAGCTGCCAAATCAGTAATGCCGGATAATGTAAAATTATTGGCGGTAACTGTGCTAACTAGTATTGATAATCAGGAGCTAATTAATATTGGGCAAGGATCAGATATTAGATCGCAAGTGTTAAAACTAGCAAAATTGGCAAAGAATTCTGGGGCAGATGGAGTAATTTGTTCGCCTCAAGAAATTGAAATTATTCGAGCGGAATTTGGAGAAGATTTTATTTTAATGGTGCCAGGGATTAGACCAGAGGGATCAAATATTGATGATCAATCACGGGTAATGACGCCAAATCAAGCTTTGAATTTGGGGGCAGATTATTTGGTGATTGGACGTCCGATTACTAAATCAGAAAACCCTAAATTAACTGCGGAGAATATAATCGCTAATGTCGCTTAAGGTAAAAATATGCGGAATTAGGGATAGTGTTAGCTTAAATACGGCTGTAGAAAATAATGTAAATTTTATTGGCTTTGTCTTTGATAATAATTCACCAAGATTTATTGCCCCTGAGCAAGCGACTGAACTTAGCCGTAATATTCCATTCTCTATTAAGCTGGTTGGTGTATTCGTTGATCCAGAGAATGATTGGTTAGAACAAGTAATTGGTCAGATACCGCTTGATTATATTCAGCTCCAAGGGGCAGAAGATTTAAATAGGGTGATTGAAATTAAGCAAAGATATAATTTACCAATTATTAGAACTTTATCAGTATCGGATAAGCTAGATCTGGAACAGATAGAGCAATATCGTGGAGTTGCAGATATAATATTATTAGATGCAAAACCGCAAGAAAATGTAGTTTCAATCGTATCAAATGGAAGTGGTATCGCATTTGATTGGGATATTTTAGACGATCTTGACGTTAAACAAAAATGGATGCTATCGGGTGGTTTAAATATCGATAATATTGAACAAGTGTTAAAAATACCAAATATAGAAATGATTGATATCTCATCAGGTCTAGAAGATATTCCAGCTCAGAAATCATTTGAAAAGATAAATGAGTTTTTTGCTAAACTTAATCCCTAGGCACTGCATCGACGGCTAATTGATCGGCGCGTTCATTCTCTGGGTGGCCGCTGTGACCTTTTACCCATTGCCAAGAAACATTATGTTTTTGAATCGCTTCATCTAGCTCAATCCATAATCCTTTATTTTTAACCGCTTGTTTAGCAGAGTTTTTCCAGCCTTTGGCTTTCCAACCAGATAACCATTTTGTTGAACCATCAATCACATATTTACTATCGGAATAGACGATCACATCGCAAGCTGATGTTAATGAATTTAAGGCCTCAATCACCGCTTTCATTTCCATTTGATTATTAGTGGTGTCTTTTTTACCGCCGCTTATTTCTTTATCAACACCTTTATATCTTAAAATCGCGCCCCAGCCTCCAGGGCCTGGATTACCGCTACATGCGCCATCAGTGAAGATTTCTACTTTTTTTGTCATTATTTTTTTCTCTACAATCCGTATCTATCTGCGGTTAAAACATCTTGGTGGTATTTTAGCTTAATTAAATATTCTGCAGGAGGTAAAACATTCAACAGCTCATTTCTTTGTTCTTTTGGCGTCTCGTAGCTTATCAACCATCTATCTAATCTAGCAATTAAAATAGAGAATGCAGTTAATCTACAGAATGCCGGCATAAAGAATATCTCATCATTAGTTAATTTCCGAATAGATTGATAGGCGTTTAAGAATTCATCTACGTTTTTCTTATTCAAATTATTTTTTTCATTAAAACACCATGAATTGATAATAGTTGCAATATCATAATTGAAATAATCAGTACAAGCATCGTTAAAATCAATGATTCCAGATAATTTATTACCATCAAAAAAACAATTATCGGGAAATAAATCAGAATGGGTTAAACCTTTTGGTAGTTTTTTAAAGTAAGGGAGATTAAGTTTGGTATATTCCAATTCAGATCTTAATATTCCCTCTAATTTTGGATTGAATTGATTATATTTCTCGGCATTAAGCTCAATATTATTCTCTATATAGTCTATATTTAATAAATTCTCTCGGCTCTGTTTGAAATCTTTACCAGCAAGATGCATTTTTGCAAGTTCCAAGCCGATTTTTCGGCAATGTTCTAAATTCGATGGATCTGCTTGCTCACCATTTAATAATTCTGTGATTGCATATGGTTTATCTTGATATTCGTTGATTATCTCTTCTGAATTACTTTTAATTACTTTTGGTACTAAGATGCCATGTTCATTAAAGAAAGCCAGAACATCAATACCAAATTTAAAATCTTGGGGCTTCTGGTTCTCGGCTAAGGTTAGGATAAATATTCCTTTTGGGGTTTTTATTTTATAATTGGTGTTCTGTACTCCGTCCAAAATTGGGTTAGATGATATTAAATCACCCAATTCATAATTGGATAATATCTTGCTAATCTCGTCTTCTGATAATTTTGTATATACAGCCATGTTTAACCTTTATTATAAATTTTTAAAATCAGCTTATGATAGCTTATATTTTATTAAATTAATCTTTAAAAAGACAGTTTTTATTTATCCTTTAAATATACGGTGCTAAATGATATAAGTATAATAAATATTCATAATTATAAAAGATGCAGATGGAAGATAGTAAGAAAAATATATTAGCTGATTTAAAGGATAATTGGATAAAGGCTGTAAAAAATACTGGCTTTTCAAAAGACCCAAAAGAAGTTGCATTTATACATGCAATCAATAAAAATAATTACCAAAAAGTGGCGGGGCTTATCAAAGAAGGTGTTAACCCTAATTTAGAATATTCAGGTAATACAGCATTAAATATTGCGATATCAAAAAATGCGTTTGATGTGGTTAATCTATTAATAAAAAACGGTGCAGATATAAATAAGCCATCTGAAAATCATGGTGGAATTAGGCCGATAGATGCTGCAATTACGCATAGTAATCCAGATATAATAAGATTATTAATCGCCAATAATGTTGATTTTTCAGGCAAAAATAGCAAGAAATCACTAATCCAAGAAGCAATTGAAAAACAGAAAACAGAAGCCCTTCAAGCATTATTGGAGGCAGGAATAGATCCTTACCAAGATTTGGTCAAAGATACAGGACCAATGGCTTTAGCAATTAGATATAATTCTCTTAACAGTTTGAAAATATTGTTAAAATATAAAAATATTGTTAAAAATATCAATACAGAATTACGAGAAGAAAATAATCAGCCTTTGTTACATTTTGCGATTAGCAAGGGTAACAACGAGGCAGTATCAGCATTAATAGATGCAGGTTTTAATATTAACAAAAGAGATGCAAAAGGCCAAACTCCACTTCATTATGCCATATCGCAAGGTAATCATGAAATCGTAGAAAAATTGATTGAAAACGGGGCGGATGTTAATAAAAATTATGATTTAAAAGGAGATACTCCTTTGCATGTAGCAATAAGACGTGGGATTAGTTGGAAGCTAATATTGCCAGTGCTTGTAGAAGAAAAAATCGATATTAATGCTCAAAATAATAATAAAGAAACTGCGTTAATGATTGCTTTGAAAGGTCCAGGCCTGAATGCTGAATTGGTGGATTACTTGCTTGAAAATGGAGCTAATCCAAATATACAAGATAAAGATTATAATGTACCAGTTCTAGTAGCATCAACAAGATCAAGTGATATTACAAAATCATTATTGAAATGTGATAATATTGATTTAAATGCCAGATCAATGCGAACTGGTGAGACAATTATATATTCAGTGATCAGAGATAGGGATCATCGCTTATTTGAAGATTTGATAAATAGAGGGGCTAGGATTGATATCGTAAATAATAACGAGAAATCGCCCTTAAGAATTGCTAGAGAATTAAGAGATAATGCTTTGATATCGAGAATGGAAAAACTTCTGCTTAACAGAAAGCCGAGTAATCAGTTTAAAAGATAATGGTTTATAAATAGTTAATTTTTTGAATTGGGACTTATCAGATTGTATTATGATGTATCTTTTAAGGGTTTTGGCGGTAATTTGGCCGTTTTTATAGTAAATAATACAGTTATTTATGGGGTTTGATTCTCTAATAAAATATTCAAATTCTCTTTTTAATTAAAAATTTCAACTAATTCTGATTTAGATAGTATCAAATCGGGCTTTAATTGGTTCCTGCACCATGTGATTTGTTTCTTCGCATAGTTTCTAGTGATCTGTGTTGCCTTCTCTATCGCGGCATCTAATTCGATCTCTTGGTTTAGATAAGCATTTAATTCTCTAAATCCCAAAGCATTTAATATTGTGGCATCATCTGGAACTTTATCATCTTTTATCATCTGATTTAATTCATTGATTTCATCCATTACCCCAAGATCAATCATTTTCTGAAATCTTGTATTACATCTTTCATATAAAACTTCCCGATCGGGAATTAAAGCAAGTTTATAAAAATTCAAATCCTTACCCGGTAATTCCCGCGGTAAATCTTGCCAATATTTCAGGCTTTTGCCTGTGGCTTTAAAAACTTCATATGCTCGCATTACTCGACTGCCATTTTTATTATCGATATGCGGAATAATCATTGGATCAATGGCTTTTAATTCAGCCAATAACCCTTCAGTTCCAAGTTCTAAATGCCGATCGATTGCATTTTGACGGATATCTTTTGGGGTATCTGGAATTGGGCTTAAACCTTCCATCAATGCTTTTAGATAAAATCCAGTGCCACCGATGATGATTGGTAATTGATTATTTTGATGGGCTTGTTCAATTTCTACTACTGCCATCTTTGCCCAGATTGGGGCTGATATTTGTTGATCTACTGATAATACAGAATATAGTTTATGCGGTGCTAAAGATTGCTCTTCTAATGATGGATGGGCAGTTAGAGTTTTTAACTTATCAAATAATTGGACAGAATCTGCATTGATAATAACTCCATTATATTTACTTGCATATTTCAATGCCAAATCGGATTTCCCACTTGCGGTGGGTCCTCCGATTATAAGCACTGGATTTTCTGTATTATTTATCTGCAAAGCTGATTACTTATCATCACTTTTAATTGCCAAGCCAACAAAGCGCATATTGCCAGAACGGTTTAAATATACCAATACTAAAGAGCGTTTATCTTTCTTGATTTTCTCAAGCCTGTTTTTAATCTCTGCTGGTTTTGTAACCTCAGTTTGATCAAATTCAGTAATAATATCGCCTGCTCTAATGCCTTTTTGTGCAGCACTTCCAGTAGGGTTTACTTTGGTAATGATAACTCCATTGATGCTGTTATCAATATCAAATTTCTTTCTGGTCACGCCGTCTAATTCAGATAAAGATATTCCAAGCTCATTAATTTCTAATGATTTTTTCTCAACAGGTTTTTTCTTAGCCGTTTTTGAGGCAGTTATTCCAGATTTCTCAGCTTTCTCTAATTGACCAAGATTTACCTTTAAGGCAACTCTTGCTTTATTACGCCATACCGCAATCTCAACCGTTTTACCGATATCTGTTTCTGCAACCATCCTTGGTAATTCACGCATGTCTTTAACTGGATTGGTGTTAAATTCAATAATGATATCACCGGGCTTCACACCTGCTTTGGCAGCTGGGCTATCTTTTATTATATTTGATACTAATGCGCCTTTTGCTTTATCCATACCAAAGCTAGTTGCGATTTCATCAGTTACGGTTTGGATTTTAACACCCAACCAACCTCGTTTAGTTTCACCATATTTAATTAGCTGACCAATAACGGATTTTGCTAAATTAGATGGAATTGCAAAACCAATACCAACGGATCCACCAGTAGGTGAGAATATGGCAGTATTAATACCAATCACTTCACCCTTTAAATTAAACATTGGACCACCAGAATTACCACGATTAATTGATGCATCTGATTGAATAAAGTTATCATATGGACCTGCATTAATGTCACGATGACGAGCCGAGATAATTCCCGTTGTAACCGTGCCACCAAGACCAAAAGGATTACCAATTGCCATTACCCAATTACCAACTCGCATTTTATTGCTATCGCCCCATTTGGTGTTACTCATGCCTTTTATTGGGTCAATTTTTAATACGGCTAGATCAGTTTTGCTATCGGTACCAACAATTTTTGCATCAACGCTAGTCTCGTCATGTAAGATTACTTTTATTTCATCAGCATCTTGGACAACGTGATTATTGGTAACTACATATCCAAGCTTCGCATCAATGATAAAGCCAGATCCCAAAGAAGATATAGGTTGTTGATTCTGGTTATTGCCTTGTTTTTCCATGAAGTCTTTAAAAAAGTCTTCGAAAGGTGACCCTTCTGGCAAGTTCAATTCTGGAACTTGCACTTGATTTTGCTCTGGAACTTTTTGGGTCGTTGCAATATTTACTACCATTGGCAATAATTCTTCCGCCAAATCCGCAAAATCTGGAGTGTTAGCCTTTGCATTAAAAGGCAACATAATCGCAATTATCAATAATAAATTTAATATTTTTTGTTTAAACATTATATTTATATCCTTTCTTAGTCTTTTTTAATTTATTTCTTTTCAAGATATTTTAGAAATTCGTTATTTGGCGATAATACCAATGTAGTCTCGCTATTGGCTAAACTTGCACGATATGCTTCCATAGAACGATAGAAATTATAGAATTCAGGGTCTTTATTGAATGCTTCAGCATAGATTTTAATTGCTTCTTCATCGCCCATACCTTTTTCAATCTGAGAAGTTTTCTGAGCTTCTGCAATTAATACTGTTCTATCTCTATCTGCTTTTGATTTAATCTCTTGGGCTAATTCTTCACCTTGAGCTCTAAATTCAGCCGCTTCCTGTTCACGTTCAGATTTCATTCTGGCATAGATTGATTGGCTAATCTGTGGCGGTAGATCAGCACGACCAATGCGAACATCAACAATTTCAATACCGTTTTCTTTGGCAGATTTGTTAACTTTCTCTTGGATTTCAACCATAATCTCATCTCTGGTAACTGATAATATTTCAGATAGTGATCTATTACCTAATGTTCCACGCAATGTTGAATTTATGTCTTTATATAATCTATCCGCTGCTGCAGTTTCAGTACCAAAAGATTTATAGAATTCCAACATATCAACGATTTTATATCTAGCAAATGCATCAACAACAAGACGTTTTTGATCGGCTAAGATAAGTTCTTCCGGTGGTGGATCAACATCTAATACACGTTTATCAAATACTTTTAAATTCTGGATAAATGGTATTTTTAGGTTTAATCCAGGGTTAGTGATTTCCTTTACAGGATTACCAAATTGCAAAACGATAACCTGTTTTGTCTCTGGCACAATAAACAAGCTTTGAGATGCGATAAAGAAACCTGCAATCAAAACTATAACGAATCCGCTTAATAATTTACTCATTTTGTCCGTCCTTATTTCTTATTTAATTTATCTAATGGTAGGTAAGGCAATACGCCTGTTCCGCTATCATCAAGGATAATTTTATTTGAATTGGTTAAAACTTCTTGCATTGTCTCGATGTAAATTCTTTTTCTTGTTACATCTTTTGATACTGAATAGGCTTTATAAACTGATTTAAAACGATCGGCGTCACCTTTGGCTCTATTTACCACTTCTGATTTATAAGCATCGGCTTCTTGCAACATTCTTGATGCTTTACCACGAGCTTTTGGAATGATGTCATTTTTATAAGCATCAGCATTATTTTTCAAACGCTCTTTATCTGCTTTGGCTCTTTGTACATCATCAAATGCGTCGACAACTGGTTGTGGTGGATTTACATCCTGCATTTGTACATCTGTAATTAACGCACCTGACTGATATTCATCTAAGATTTTTTGCATTAAATCTTTGGTTTTAAATTCAATATCTTCACGTGATCCGGTTAGAGCATCTTGGATTTTTGTCCGTCCAATTACTTCACGCATCGCAGATTCTGCAACTTTTTTAATTGTGCTTTCTGGATCACGGATTTCAAATAGGAATTTACCAGCATCACTTACACGCCATAAAACCACAAAATCAATATCAATGATATTCTCATCACCAGTTACCATTAAGCTTTCAGATTGTACTCTACCGGCTCTTTTACTTGGTGTACCATCTTGTTTATTACCAATTGATCCAACTTGGATACGTCTAACGAAGCTTACATTTACTTTTTCAGTTGATTGGATTGGATATGGGATGTGGTAATGTAGACCTGGGCTGTCTTTTGTCCCTGTCCATTCACCGAAAGTCATTAATACTGCGTGTTCTTCTGGTAATACACGGTAAAAACCGGTGCTTCCCCAGATGATAAGTAATATTATAGACATCCAAATTAAACTTGTTTTTTCAGAACCTTTACCACCACCCATAAATTTATTTTGAGCGTTTTTTAAGATTTCTTCTAAATCAGGAATATCATTATTTGGTTTTCTTCCGCGACCGCGACCGTTATTGCCCGTTGGTTTTTTACCACCCCAAGGATTATCTCCGCTACCGTTACCGCCCCATGGACCTTTATTATCATCTGACATTTTATTCTACTTCTCTTTGTTAATAGTTTGAATTTGATGTTTTAAACTAATATTTAGTAATAGCATTGTAACGAAGTAACATTTTTTCGCAAGATATCAAGTTACTATTTAAGCTATTTTCTAATTTACTTCTGATTATTATCGGTTTAAGAATTAATATATTACAAATTTATAGGATGGTTTTAAGATATGTGGCATTTTTTTGCAAGCAAACAACCAAATAAAGACGAAGTTTTAAAAGATATTAGAAGTCTTAAAACTCCCAAAAATACATTAATAATCAGTAATAATTCTGATATGGATTTTAAAGTCAAATCAGGCAAAGCAACTTTGATCATTGATACGGATCTAAGCAATGCTAAAATTATCAATGAAAATTCCAAGATAATCGAAGATAAAGTAAAATCATTTAAGGGAATTAAAGCAGCCAATCTTCTAATCACAGCCGAGAAAGCTTTGCCAGAAATCAATAAACCAAAACCACAAAATAAAATTATGAATCCAGAGCCAATTAAAGGCGTTAAAAAGGTAATCTTAGTTTCATCAGGTAAAGGCGGAGTTGGTAAATCAACTGTGGCAGTTAATCTGGCTTTGGCTTTGTCGAAACTGGATCAAAAAATTGGGATATTGGATGCGGATATTTATGGCCCATCAATTCCAATGATGCTGGATATAACAGATAAGCCAATTCAAAATGAAGATAAATCAATTGAGCCTTTGGATAAATACGGGATCAAAGCAATCTCAATCGGTTTGATGGTCAAAGACAGTAATCAAGCTCTAATCTGGCGTGGTGCCATGGTTCAAACGGCAATCATGCAATTAATTAGAGATGTTAATTGGGGTGATTTAGATATTCTGGTTATTGATATGCCGCCTGGAACTGGTGATATTGCCTTAACTCTGGCCCAAAAAGTAAAAATCGATGGTGCAGTTATCGTATCAACTCCGCAAGATATATCATTAATTGATGCTAAAAAAGGTATCGAGATGTTTAGAAAAGTGAATATTCCAATCTTGGGATTGATAGAAAATATGAGCAGTTTCATCTGTCCAAATTGTAACCATGAAGAACATATCTTCGGCGAAAATGGAGTTGAAGTTGAAGCATCAAAACAG
>CALDHH010000168.1 GCA_937941575.1 uncultured Alphaproteobacteria bacterium
TTAACCTTATCCATTGGCAAGCAAGTAAAGGTTTTAAGCATTTTCTCAACATCAGCATCATCTGTATTCCGCCAGAATTGATAATAATCATAACTTGGTAACATGGCATCATTTAACCATATTGCTCCTGAAACTGATTTCCCCATTTTCTTGCCATCTGATTTGGTAATTAATGGTGCAGTTAAGCCATATAATTCTTCGGAATTAACCCTTCTAGTAAGCTCAATACCATTTACAATATTACCCCATTGATCTGATCCAGAGAATTGTAATTGGCAATCAAATTTATTTTTTAGCTCTAAGAAATCATATCCTTGGACGATCATGTAATTGAATTCTAAAAAGCTTAATGATTGTTCTCTATCTAATCTCTGTTTAACGCTTTCCATGGATAGCATACGATTGATTGAGAAATGACGACCGTAATCGCGCAAGAATTCAATGTAATTTAAATTCTTTAGCCAATCATCATTATTTACAATTATGGCTTTGTTATTATCTTTGTTAAATTCATTATCTTCTTCAAAATCAATATAACTTGAAAATGCAGTTTTGATATTATCAATATTATCTTGGATTTGTTCTCCAGTTAATAATTGTCTACTTTCATCGCGTCCAGATGGATCACCAAGCTTAGTTGTGCCACCGCCCATAAGAATTATCGGTTTATTGCCTGTTTCTTGGAACCATTTTGCCATCATAATTGTGACAAGATTACCAACATGCAAGCTTTTGGCAGTAGCATCATAGCCAACATAACCGGTGATTGAACCGGAGGCTAATTTTTTATCCAATTCTTCTAGATTTGTGCATTGGTATAAAAAACCACGTTCATTCATGGTTTGCAGAAATTTGGATTTAAAGTCAGTCATAATTATTTTACCTTTTATATTAATCTGCTATGATAGATTCTATTAACTATGATTTAAAGGCTTTTTTAATGGAAAATAAGAAAATTTATAATGTTATTGGTTTAATGAGTGGAACTTCGATAGATGGTATTGATGTTGCAATGATAAGAACTGATGGCGACATGTTAATTGAACCTATTGCTTCGATCTCGATGCCATATGATGATGAGTTAAAGGCAAAGATAAGAAAGTGCTTTAATCAAACAGAAGAAACTGAATTTATCAAACAAGTTGAATTTGAAATTACTATGGCGCAAAAGACTGCTGTAAATACTTTCTTGGAAGTTGCTAATATAGAAAGAGAATATGTTGATTTAATTGGCTTTCACGGTCAAACGATAACTCATATACCAGTTGAAGGCTTTACTTGGCAATTAGGTGATGGTGAATTATTAGCATCAGAGCTTGGCATAGATGTTATACATGATTTCAGAAGTAATGACGTTCAAAACGGAGGCCAGGGAGCACCATTAATACCTCTATATCATAATGCCCTTTCAGTTGGGGTTGAGCGACCTTTGGCATTTTTAAACCTCGGTGGAGTTGGAAATATTACCTATATTGATGATGATAATATTATTGCATTTGATACTGGTCCAGGGAACGCTTTGATTGATGATTTAGTCCTAACAAATACAGGTAATGGATTTGATAAAAATGGAGATATTGGCTTATCTGGAACAATCAATAATGAAATATTAGATCAATTAATGGAAAATCCATATTTTGACCTACAAGCACCAAAATCATTGGATAGAAATAACTTTATCATAGCCCATTTACTAGATGATTTATCTTTTGAAGATAAAGTTGCCACTTTAACTGCATTTACAGTGAAATCAGTTCAGAAATCTATTGAGTTGCTTCCACAGAGCCCAGAAAATTGGCTGATTGCCGGTGGTGGTCGTCATAATAAATTAATAATGAAACTGTTAAGAGAATATTTAGGTAAAAACGTAATTGACATTGATAGTTTAGATATAAATGGCGACGCAATTGAGGCAGAAGGTTTTGCTTATTTAGCAGTTAGAAGTATAAAAAATATGCATTTGACTTTGCCGAGTACAACTGGTTGTAAGTCTCCATTATCAGGTGGCGTTTTTAATCAAGCAGAGAAGATCTCTGACCAAAAAGCTAAAAAAATTGCAATATGACGGAAATAATAATCCCAGATAATAAGGGTATTCTAAAAGCGGTTGAGCTCTTGAATGCCTCTGAAATAGTAGCTTTTCCAACGGAAACTGTATATGGTCTGGGAGCTGATATATATAATGACGGAGCAATTGCAAAGATATTTGCAGCTAAGCAACGCCCAGAATTCAATCCTTTAATATCACATGTATCATCAATGGAAATGGTGCAAGATATAGCAGAGATAAATCCAAAAATGCGTGAGCTAGCAGAGATTTTTTGGCCTGGTGCCTTAACTTTTATCCTGCCAAGGAAAAAAGTTAGCAAGGTTTCAAAACTGGTAACCGCAGGGCTTGATACAATTGCAGTTCGAATGCCAAATCATAAAATTGCTTTGGAATTAATAAGAAGCTTTGGTAAGCCCTTGGCTGCACCAAGTGCGAATAGTTCAGGAAAATTAAGCCCAACTAGTCCAGCCCATGTAATGAAAAGCTTAAAAGATAAAATACCGTTAATCTTAGCTGGTGGAAGATCTATGATAGGACTTGAATCCACCGTAATTGATCTGACAGGAAATACACCTGTAATTGTAAGATTTGGTGGGATAAGTATTGAGCAAATTGAAGGCGTGATTGGTAAAGTAGAAATATCAACAGGTATTAAAGATGGTGAGAATCCCAAATCTCCAGGGCAGATATTAAAACATTATTCTCCGAATATAAAGGTAAGGTTAAATGCTGTAGATATTGAAAAAGGAGAGGGCTTACTAGCCTTTGGGTCAACCAAGTTTATCGGAATTAAAACTGGTGGTTTTGCCCAAGATCTGCCAGAGACATCATTTCAAAATCTAAGTAAAACTGGAGATATGGTTGAAGCTGCGAGCAATCTATTTGATATGCTCCATAAATTAGATAATAAAAACAACCAATCAATCGCAGTCATGAATATCCCTAATATAGGTATAGGTATGGCAATAAATGACCGCTTACAAAGATCGGCAGCTTAAATACTACTCATTTTATAATGTGATGAGTATGGCTCTATTATATTAAGGAATTGTTAATTGTTTTAATGAAGAATGTAGGCTAGGGTTGTATTCACATGTGTTTTGCCCTTAAGGAATTATATAGGGCTTCACTAAGTAATATGAGTTGAGTTTTTTGATTAAAAGTGTTTAACCATATAACAATTATTTTATGTTATGATCACTATATGGTTATTTTAAAGGTTGGGTTTTATATGCAAGACTATAATAATAAAGGTTTCACATTAGTAGAATTGGCAATAGTTATAACAATTATTGGAATGCTGATCGGCGGAGTTTTAAAAGGCGAAGAGATGATTAGAAATGCTGAAATATCTTCAACTGTTGCTGATATGAAAGCATTACAGGGAGCTATAAATAATTATAGATTTAAATATGATGCTCTTGCCGGTGACATGGATCATGCAACGACTTCTTTAGCCAATTGTGATGCAAGTACTAATTGTACAGATGGAGATGGAAACAGCCTTTTAAACTATGGGAACTCTTACGGAGAAGGTATGACAGGTACTCCGACCTCAACAAGTTCAACAAGAGAAAAATGGCTTTTTTGGAAGCATCTGGCTTTATCTGGGATAATAAAAGGTATAGATATATCTGATAATGGTACAGAAAGAGGTCTTTTAAAAAATGATATTGGGGGCTATTTCCATGTTGGTCATGCTCGTGGAACTTCCAATTGTGGTATAGGAACTAACATGAAAAAGGGGTTATGGCTTACATTATCATCGGAGCCAGGTGCTGGATGTACAAGTACTACAGGGGTTTTTGAAGTAAAAAAGATAGCCAGTATAGATAAAAAAATTGACGATGGTATGCCAAATTCAGGTGGATTTAGAGCTGGTCAAGATTCTAGTCTTGCAAATTGCGTAACGACCTTTAGTGGTCAAACTATTTATAATAGAGCAGATGAAACTAGCTCTTGTACGGGCCTATTTTGGCTAGAATGATTTTGGAGAATTCTATTTTGTTGAATGAAAATAAAAATAAAGGTTTTACATTGGTTGAGATAGCAATAGTTATAACAATTATTGCTATGCTGATTGGCGGAATTCTAAAAGGTTCAGCGATGATTATAAATGCTCAAATAACCGCAAGCATAACGTCGATAAAAGGCGTGCAAGCTGCAAATAAGCAATTTAGACAACAATATGGTTATCTAGCTGGCGATGTCTCAAATGCCGAAACTACCATAGCTAATTGTAATGCTTCAACAAACTGTACGAATGGTGATGGTAATAATAGGCTAGATGCGGTTAATTCTTATAGCAGTGTTTACACGGGTGGACCAACATCATCGGGTAGTGAAAGAGAAAGATGGTTGTTTTGGAAGCATTTGGCTTTATCTAATCATATTTCAGGAATTGATATCTCTGATAATGGAACTCTTTTGGGGTTACCTAGTATTGATATTGGCGGAGTTCTGACCATTGGTCAATCCAATGGAACTACTAGTTGTGGTATAGGTGGTGACTTTAGAAGAGGTCTATGGGTATCAATGGTGATTAATGCAACAAGTAACTGTACATCAACGAATGCTTTTGAATCTGCACAAATTTCAGCAATAGATAGAAAAATGGATGACGGTATGCCTGATACTGGAACGGTAAGGGCCGGTAGTTCGGGAAATTGTACTACTACAGTTGGTGGCAAAGAGTTATATAGTGAAAGTGATAAGTTAAGCGCTTGTAATGGTTTATATTATATAGAATAATTTTAAAGAGGTTTTAAGATGTTAAATTTTAATGATAAAGGTTTTACCTTAGTTGAACTATCCATAGTTATAACCATTATAGGATTATTAATTGCAGGCACTTTACAAGGTGCTAAGATGATAGAGAACGCAAAAATAACATCAACTATCGCAAATATGAAAGCAACTCAAGCCTCAATGGAAGGTTTTAGAGGGGCTTATAGATCACTACCTGGTGATATGAGTAAGGCGACTAGCAAGATAGCTGGTTGTGATGCGTCTAATTTTTGTACAAATGGAAATGGAAATAACACAATCCATGAATCGGAATCTTTTAGATATACAATGACTACTGATGGTCCTTTATCATCTAGTACTAGAGGAGAAAAATGGCTTTTCTGGAAACATTTAGGCTTGGCTGGTTTTATATCTAGTGTAAATGTTGGTGATAATGGAACTACTAAAGGGGTTCCTTCTGCGGGTATAGGTGGCATAATGACTGTTGGGTATTCCCCAGGTACAGGTAATTGTGGTATTGGTGGTAATTTTAAAAGAGGTTTATGGTTGGGATTAATGTTAAGTCCAGATGCTAGCTGTCAATCTGCCGATGCTTATACAGCTTCCCAAATTGAGAAAATAGATAGAAAGCTTGATGATGGTAGGCCAGATACTGGTGGTGTGAGAGCAGGTGAGGATTCTGGAATTGCTAGCTGTACTATGAGTGTTGGTTCGGAATTAATGTATAATTTAAGTGTAGAGACCGGAATGTGTGGCGTCTCTTTCTTCTTGAAATAGATTATAAATTTGGAAGGTATGTGAATTTAGGATGGATAATTTAAAAAATAAAGGTTTCACATTGGTTGAGATGGCAATTGTTCTCTCAATAATTGCGTTGCTAATCGGCGGAACATTAAAAGGTGCGGAGATGGTTCAAAATGCATCTATCACTTCAACTATTGCAAGTTTAAATGGCTCGCAAGTTGCTTTTAATAAATTTATTGAGATTTATAGAGCATATCCCGGTGACATGTCTAGTGCAACTACCAAAGTAAAGGGTTGCAATGCGGCTAATTTTTGCGCTGATGGAAATGGTGACAAAACAATCCATAATGGGAATTCTTTTTCTTATGCAATGGATGGTGCTGGTCCTACAACTACAAATACTAGTGCTGAAATGTGGTTATTCTGGAAGCATTTGGCATTATCAGAGATAATTGTTGGTGTTGATGCTAGTGATAATGGGACTGAAGATGGAGTTCCTGTTGCTGAGATAGGTGGAGTTTTGCTAGCTGGAACTTCTACTGGTGGAACGAATTGTGGAACGGGACCTAACTTTAAGTTGGGTGTATGGATAGCCGTTGTGACTAGTCGAGTTGAGCCTTGCTGGTCTTCTAATACATTTGCCGCTAAACCAATCTCTATTATTGATAGAAAGATAGATGATGGTATGCCGAATTCAGGTGGATTTAGGGCTGGTGGTACAACTCCTAATGCATCATGTATTGTAACATTTAATTCACAAGATATTTATAATCTTGCCGATGAGTCAGCTGTATGTAGTGGTTCATTTTTTGTAAGATAGTTTGAAAGTTAATAGAGAGGCAATTATATTATGGTTCGTAGTCAAGAGAACGGATTCACCTTAGTTGAAATAGCGGTGGTAATAACAATCGTTGCTATCATCATTGGGGCAGTTATTAAGGGAGATGAAATGCTGCAAAATGCCGGTATTGCATCGACTATAGTAAAAATGAAATCCACTCAGGTGGCTATGGCTAATTTTAAATCTCAATTCAAATCCATACCTGGTGATACAAAATATGCAACTACTAAGATACCAAATTGCGATATAGATACGCTTTGTAAAGATGGTAATGGTGATAATGTTCTGTACAGTAACTTTTCTTACAGAAATCTTATGACACCGGATGGCCCAGGGGCGACCAACGGTCGTGAAGAGAGATGGCTTTTTTGGAAACATTTAGTATTAGCTGGAATGATTGAGGGTATTGATGCTTCTGATGATGGATCAGAGGAAGGTATACCAACGGCTGATGTCGGTGGATTTTTAGTTGCAGGAACATCGGGTGGTACAGATAATTGTCAATTAGGACCAAATTGGAGAGCCGGTACTTGGCTTGTCCTAGTTCCTGGTAAAGACTATTCTTGTGTATCAGAAGTTGGATTGCCAGTGACACCACTTGCAAAAATTGATAGAAAGATGGATGATGGTCAACCGAATTCGGGTATTATAAGAGCCGGTCATCACCAAACAGTTGGTGATTGTGTTAGAACAGTTAGTGGAGTAGATTCTTATAATGAAATGGATAGCTCTAGTTCTTGTAGCATAGGCTATTTTGTTAAATAAATTTGGAGTATTAAATGCTTAAAAGTAAAAGAGGTTATACTTTAGTAGAAGTAGCGATTACGATATCGATAATTGGTATATTGATTGCTATTGTATTAAAGGGGGCTGAATTATTAGAAAATTCTGCCATAACTACGACTATTTCTAATATACAGAGTTTTCAGGCGGCTACTAAAACTTTTAAAAGTCAGTACAAAACCTTACCTGGAGATTCATCCAAAGCAACTATAAGATTACCAGGTTGTAATGCTGCTAATAATTGTATAGATGGCGATGGTAACGGGGTTATTTATGCAAGTGGTAATGCTTATAGAGTTACATTAACTGGTGGACCTACTGATACTGCTAATGAAGGTAATGAAAGATGGTTATTCTGGAAACATTTAATTCTAGCTGGTTATATAACAGGATTTGACCCTGCTGATAATGGAACAGAAGACGGTCTTCCTTATGCAGATATTGGTGGTGTTTTTAGTGTCGGTTCATCTAATGGTAGGGCAAATTGTGGAATTGGTGGTAATTTTGATACTGGCTTATGGCTGGCGATTACCAAAGCACCAAGTAGAGATTGTAGAGCGCAAGATGCATTGCCAGTTAAACCTGTAATGATTATAGATATAAAGATGGATGATGGAGCGCCAAATTCTGGAGTAGTTAGAGCTGGTGATTATACCGCGCCTACCGATTGCGTTGCTACTTCTGGGTCAGAGGTCTATTATGATGGTGCTTCTGATACTGCATCTTGTAGTTTATTATATTTGCTTAAATAGTATTTTGTCTAATTAAAGGAGTTACTTATGGATTTTAAGAAAGAAAAAGGCTTCTCTTTAGTTGAGATGGCAGTAGTTCTAACCATTGTTGGGGTTGTAATTGCTGGGGTATTATCTATTGGTGAGATGATCTCAAATGCAGAAGTTACTCAAAGCATATCTAGCTTAGAGAATTATAAATCAGCAACAGCCTCTTTTAGAACAAAATATAAATCATTACCTGGTGATATGATAGATGCCACTACTAGAGTTAATAATTGTGATGGCGGTAATAATTGTGAAGATGGTGATGGTAATAGTATTATTGGAGATAATAATGCTTTTAGAACAACTTTGTCAGGTGGGCCAACGGATGCAAATGATATAAAAGAAAGATGGCTTTTCTGGAAACATCTTGCAATGAATGATATGATTGAAGATATTAGTATATCAGATGATGGTACAGAAGAAGGAACTCCATTTTTAGCCATTGGTGCAGTTATAGCTATTGGTAGTTCTGGTGGAGCTAACTCAAATTGTGGAATTGGTAGTAACTTCCCGGCCGGTATCTGGGCTGTTGCCGTTCCAAACTTAACTAGAAGCTGTACTAATAACCAAGCGATGCCAAAGGGACCTATTAAAAAGATAGACCTTAAAATAGATGATGGAATGCCAAATGAAGGTAATGTAAGAGCAGGTGGTTCTGGTGCAAATTGTACATCAACATCAGGTGGTAGAGAAGTTTACAATGTTGCTGAAGATGGATCTTGTAGCATGGCTTATAGAATCAGAAAATAATTCTTAAGGTCTATAACCTGGAATAGAGTTAGATAATCTGTTTAGTCCGGATAAGAATAGGTTAGATTCTGGTTTATTTTTATCTAAGATATTTCTAATATTCTTAAAGTTTTTCTTTTTAATAAATTTATTATCTTTAAATATTAATTTATTTAATTCATCTATCTTATTATCAGTATTATCAATGGCAAAATATATTGCTGGTTTCTCAATTTCATTATCTGTATCTGATGCATATGATAGATATAGAATAGTTTTTAGAGCATCCTTAAATTCATATTTTGATATTTTTTGATCTTTGTTTTTATCAATCGCTTTAAAGCTTGAATTATTGCAGTCTTTATTTGCATCATCTAAACAAGTATTCTCAATCTTTCTTATGAAGGAAATTGCTTTTTTCTCTTTGTTATATTCTTCTGATAAATTACTGCAATGCATATATTCACTTAAATGCTTGAAATCCATGTCATCCCATTCATCAGCATCTTGTTTTAAATTATAGCCAATCTGCATAATCCCATCATTGGTTATATGGTTGTAATAATTATTACCCTTGATGTTGATTATATTATATTCTGCTTGTTTCTCTTGGTGTAATGCAGGCTTTAGGGATATTGCTTGGCTATTTACCTTTAATTCAAAGTGATTAGTATAAAAATATACTTCTTCAACACTCGCGCAATCAGGAACCGCCCAAGTTTTTTGCATTTCTTTAGGTAGGTCTAAATTATCAGCATTTACTAAATTAAAATTTAGGTAAAATATAAGGCAAAAAAATATTATTATCTTCATTATCTTCAATCATTTAATTAAACTTGCAAGTCGTTCACAGAATCTTTATAAATGAATTTAATCTTAAACATAGATGGTAGCAAATGAAAACATTAGAAAATATAAGAAATTTTGCAATTATTGCTCATATTGACCATGGTAAATCAACTTTGGCGGATAGGCTTATTCAAACTTGTGGCGGCTTAGAAGAACGCGAAATGAGTGAGCAAGTCCTTGATAATATGGATATTGAACGTGAAAGAGGCATTACGATTAAGGCTCAGACTGTACGTCTTGATTATAAAGCAAAGGATGGCAAAGAATATAGCTATAATCTAATGGATACTCCGGGTCATGTTGATTTCGCTTATGAAGTAAGTAGATCTTTGGCAGCTTGTGAAGGATCTTTGTTAATTGTTGATGCAACCCAAGGGGTTGAAGCCCAAACATTGGCCAATGTATATCAAGCAATGGATAATAATCATGAGATTATTCCAGTAATTAACAAAATTGACCTACCAGCATCAGATGTTGATAGAGTAAAACAACAAATTGAAGATGTAATTGGAATTGATGCATCAGATGCGATTCTAGTTTCTGCAAAAACAGGCGTTGGTATAGATGATTTATTGGAAGCGATTGCTGATCGATTGCCAGCCCCAAAAGCAAAAGAAGATGGCGAGCTAAAAGCATTATTGGTTGATAGTTGGTATGATGCGTATCTTGGCGTAGTAATTTTGGTAAGATTAATTGAAGGTAATATAAAAGCTGGTGATAAATTATACTTTATGAATGCTGGATCAGTATATAGTGCCGACCGAGTTGGTAAATTCACACCGAAAATAGAAGTTACGGGTGAATTACAAGCAGGACAGATGGGTTTTATTACCTGTGGTATTAAATCAATCCATGAAACAAAAGTTGGTGACACGATCACCCATGATAAAGCAAGATGTCCAGAACCATTAGATGGCTTCAAACCATCCATTCCAATGGTTTTCTGTAGTTTATTTCCAGCGGATGCAAGTGACTATGATAAATTACGTGAAGGTTTAGGAAAGCTTGCTTTAAATGATGCAAGCTTGCATTTTGAAGTTGAAAGTTCAACTGCTTTGGGTCTTGGATTTAGATGTGGTTTCCTAGGGTTGCTACATATGGAGATTATCCAAGAAAGATTAGAGCGAGAATTTGATCTTGATTTAATCCCAACTGCACCATCCGTTGTGTATAATGTTTACATGAATAATGGTGACGAAATATCATTGTATAATCCATCAGATATGCCAGATGTTGTTATGGTCGAGCGAATTGAAGAGCCTTATATAAAAGCTACAATTCTGCTACCGGATGAGTTTTTAGGTGGAATTTTAAAGCTTTGTCAAGATAGGCGTGGTGAACAAGTTGATCTAACCTATGTCGGGAATCGAGCGATGATGGTATATAAATTACCATTAAATGAAGTTGTATTTGATTTCTATGATCATTTAAAATCAATTAGCCGTGGTTATGCGAGTTTTGATTACGAGCTTGATAGTTACCGTGAAGATGATTTGGTTAAATTATCAATCTTAGTAAATCAAGAACCAGTTGATGCTTTGGCAATGATCGTCCATAGATCACAAGCAGAGGCAAGAGGTCGCCAATTATGTGAGCGATTAAAAGAATTAGTACCAAGACAAATGTTTAAAATCGCAATTCAGGCTGCAATCGGTGGTAAAGTAATTGCCAGAGAAACTTTATCAGCCTTGCGTAAGGATGTTACTGCAAAATGTTATGGTGGTGATATTTCTCGTAAGCGTAAATTGCTTGATAAGCAGAAAAAAGGTAAGAAGAAAATGCGTCAATACGGTAACGTAGAGATCCCACAATCCGCCTTTATCGCTGCTTTGAAGATGGGTGATTAATTTTTTTTAAGATTAATATTATGGGTGATTTAAATGGGTAATAAAATTCTACCAGCAGAAGAATATTATAATTCATTACCAAGAAAAATAACTTCATCAGCGGTTTTATTATTTAAAGATGATAAGATTTTAATACTTGAAACTAATTACCAAAAATCATGGTCTATCCCCGGTGGCGTTGTTGAAAGCGGTGAGGCTTTTTTACAAGCAGCAATCAGAGAAACCATGGAAGAAATTGGCTGTGAGGTTATAATTAAAAGATTATTATGCATTGATTACGGTATCGGTAGCGATATAAGTGGTGATGCAACTCATCTTATCTTTTATGGAGATATTGGAGATCAGCAAGTGAAACCTTGTAATGATGAGATAATATCTTATAGTTGGCTAGAAGCTAATGTAGCAATACCGATGTTAAGTAATGCATTGGGTAAAAGAGTAAGCTGTGCAATCAAAGCATTAAATGATGATAAGATTCATTATTGTGAAAATGGTCAGATAATAGAATATAAATAATTATAATTAATCTGCATTCTAATTAGAGCTACATTTTCTCTCGAACAATCTGCCAATTTAAGATAGTCTGCCCACCAGTTGTTTTGGAGTTTAAGACTATTTGTTGAGTTTTCCTGACATCTAATCCATGCCCGATATATACACTTTCTTCTAGCGATAAATCATGATTTTGGATTGATAATCTCCAGCCCATACCACTGCGTCCTCTAAATAGTACTTCCTTACCATCACGGATGATGGATGCTTGAATATTTGGGTGAAGGTGGAATCTTAAGGCAAAAGGCACATCTTTTACGCCTTCTAAAATATCTCTACCATTGATAATGTCAGATGATTGGGTTAATGATATTTCTCGTTTATGATTGATATTATAATCTTTGAAATACCCATTATGTTTGGCTTTGATTGATTTTATTTCTTTATTGGAGATACGCTCAATATTAATTTCAGGCTCAACAAAGCTATTTAAATCTTTGTTGTTTTTATTATCAATAATTAATCCAGAATGGGCCGCAGTTGATTTGAGTACTTCTTGCCAAGTTCCGCCTGCTGGATAGGATCCGCAATTAACGATGAATCTTTCCCGACCAGAACTTAACTCAAATCCAAACATTCCTGCATGTTGAGTATCTTTATAATTTGAATTATGAGATTTCCCAGTATCAAATATTATAGCAGTTCTTGAATTTGATAATCTTTCAAACCCTGTGTTCTTTAAACTATCATATGCTTTTCTTGGATGGTTAATTTGGTTTAAAACCGCATCACAAATGGATGAGTTATTTTCCTGTCCACCATTAAAAACCGCAAGCCCGCCATCACAATGTCTGAACAATCTTAATGCTTGAGCCATGGATAGGATTGATTTTTGTAACTCATATGGAATATCGTAATCAACAAGATTTAACACTGCTCTGATATCAATTAATTCTTTTAGAATATATAAAATATTCTCTGGGTTCCTTGATACATGTCCGCCATCTTCCAAAATCTGTTCCGATAGCTCGGAGATTAGAAGATTTAGACCCTGTTCAATATAATCTTCTTCGCCCTCAAAACATACTCCGAAATAGATAAATGATTTGGCAAGATGGATTTTATCCATACCTGATAATTCTTTGATCTTAATTCGGCATAGATGCTTTACTTGCTTTTGAACTGAGATAAATAATTCTTCTTGAAATTCATCATCGGCGCTGCTGCCAAAGAAGGAATAAAAACTTATCCAAGCTGATAATCTTTTGGCTATGGTCTCTGGCTTCCAGCTAACTCTATTCCATAGGCTATATTCACTGATCCAAAGATCAATTGCATATCTGGCATAACGTCTGGCATCATCACTACCAACGGCTCTGATATCACGTAGCCATTCAAATGAATGGATTTTATCTAACCATTCATCCGATACTCCAATTGGCTCCCAAGGAATTGAATTGCTTTGGACGGTTTCACCAAAGAAATCGTAACTTCCTTGCATTAATGCTTGGCCACGTTCAATATTTCCTGCCCAAACATCTGGGGCATTATGGATTAAGCGGCTGTAAGTGCTAGTTTGTAAGGTTAGGGCATAAAGTGGATTTGCGTAGGCTAAAAACTTCGCATGCTCGCCAAGTTTTTTTAGAGGTTTGACCCCTGAAAAACGTAAATTACCACCAGATTTTGACATTCTTGTTTATATTATTCCCTTAACGCATCGATTGATTGTTTATATTTATCTGACCCATCTTTGAATACAGCAGTTCCTGCGACAAGCACATTTGCACCTGCCTCAATCACTTGCTTGGCGGTGTCTGGATTAACACCACCATCAATTTCAAGGTCAATTTCACGGCCAGTTTGATTTATCATTGCTCTGGCTTCTTTTATTTTATCTAATAAAGGTATAAATGCCTGCCCACCATATCCTGGATTAACAGTCATAATTAAAATTAAATCAATATCATCAATTAAATGTTCTAATACTGATAATGGCGTGCCTGGATTTAATGCAATCCCTGCTTTTACACCAAGTGATTTTATTAATTGAATTGTTCTATGAGGATGCTTTGTTGCCTCTGGATGAAAGGAGATAATATCAGCCCCTGCATCTGCGAAACCTTTGATAAATTCATCAACTGGTGAGATCATCAAATGGACATCAAATATTTTTTTTGAATGTGGACGAAGATCTTTTACAACACCAGAGCCAATTGTTAAGGCAGGAACATAATGGCCATCCATAACATCAATATGGATATAATCAGCTCCAGCCTTATCAATTGCTCGAACTTC
This sequence comes from uncultured Alphaproteobacteria bacterium, assembly GCA_937941575.1. Lineage (GTDB taxonomy): Bacteria > Pseudomonadota > Alphaproteobacteria > Micavibrionales > CSBR16-224 > CALDHH01. Next base: position 14,158 of record CALDHH010000168.1, read on the forward strand.
CTCCCCTAATTTAGAGAAATCGGCAGATAGTATTGATGGAGATATTTTTATAAAGTTGCTCATTTAAAAAGCTTATCACATTCACGAATCGAAGTGAATCCCAATAATAAATAATTTTGATTATTTCTTTATAAAATCTATTTTCTTAATATTTCTAGATTTTATAATTTTTATTTTCTTAGCGTTCTCATCAGCTTCTTTTTTCATGATATAAGGTAGATATTGATCTCGTTCAGATCGTTCTTCTGCATTCAAGTCGCATTCTTTTACTTTACTGTAATATTCAATAATTTTTTTTACTAAATCATCGCCTTTATCAAATGATATTATAATCTTATTATGCTCTATATATAAGCCAACATCTGAATTATTAGCTCTTTCAACTGCATTATTAAAGATCGATAGTAAGGATTTATTTTTTTGATTGAATGTTAATCTTAAGCGATTTTTAAGCTTTATATCATCCCATGTCTGTTTGTATCCAACGCTGATATCATAATTTAAATTACTATCCATTGAATTCAATAGATCACTTGATAATAATGCGTTCTCAACTTTATCATAAGGGGTGCGGTGGTTAATAATGAAGTTAATTCCATTGAAGGTGAATCCTATTTTTTCATTATTTCTTTTACTTAGAGACTTAGCTCGAGTAACGATTTTCTCTAATCTATCACCCCACATAACATCAATTCTTCTTATGTTGTTTTTCTTATTCATAATCATTCTAATTACTTTTTTGTAGATCCAATTTTCTTAATTTTTCTAGATTTTATAGCTTGTATATTTTTTGCATTTTCAGCAGCTTCTTTTTGTAAGATATAGGGGCTGTATTGGTCTCGTTCTAGTTTCTCTTCACTGTTTAAATCTTCGTCTTTTATTTTACTATAATATTCAAGTATTTTTTCTTCGGCATTATCTGTCTTATCAAGGGTAATAATTATATTATTATAGATAATAAATCCTTTTAAATTAGATGCTTTACAAGTTAGAACTGCACGTTCAATAAATTCTAATATATTCTTGGCACCATTACTTGAATTTATTCTAACTCGATCCTTTAATTTTCTATCAGGCCATGTTTCTTTATTCCCAAGACTTAAATCGTAATCAATATTTCTATTTCTGCGACCTTCACCATCTCTTATAATTCTTTTAGATGCTTTATTATATAGCTCACGGACTTTTTCATTTGGGGTGCGGTGGTTAAGTATTATATTGATATCGCGGTAAGTAAACTTGATGCTTTCATTGTTTCTTTTGCTCAAAGCCTTTGTTCTTACAACAATATCTTCTAATGTTTCATGGAACATTATATCCACGCGTCTTATCTTGTTTTTCCTAGCCATCTAAACATAATAGTCTTTTAGATGGCTAGAATCAACCTATTTATGTTTAAACGGATCTTCTACTAATATTGTATCATCTCTATCTGGGCTAGTAGATAAGATAGTTACAGGTGTATCGATCAGCTCTTCTATGCGTCTTACATATTTGATTGCTTGGGCAGGAAGATCTTTCCATGCACGGGCTTTCTCAGTTGTCCCGCTCCAGCCTTGGATAGTTTCATAGATGCAAGTTATACCAGCTTGGATGTCTTGCGATGCAGGGAGATAATCATATTTTTTCCCCTTATATTCGTAACCTATACAAATCTTAATCTCTTCCATTCCATCGAGAACATCTAGTTTAGTCAAGGCGATACCTGTGATGCCACCTGTCTTAATTGCTTGCTTTACTTGGATTGCATCGAACCAACCACAACGTCTTTTACGACCAGTCGTTGTTCCAAATTCATGACCTTTTTTACCCAACAGCTCACCTGTTTCATTATCTTGTTCGCTTGGGAAAGGGCCTTCGCCAACTCTAGTTGTATATGCTTTGGTAATGCCAAGTACAAAGCCAATATCACGCATTGGAAAACCTGTTCCTGTTGCTGCTTGGGCGGATACTACATTTGATGAAGTTACAAATGGATATGTGCCATGATCGACATCTAACATTATCCCTTGTGCGCCTTCGAATAATATTCTTTTGCCATCTTCTTGGGCTTTATCCAAAATTCTCCAAGCTGTACCGATAAATGGAGTAATCTTTGGTGCAACTTCTAATAATTGATTGGTTAGCTCGTCCACTGATGCTTCTTCCTCACCCAAGCCACGTAATAGGGCATTGTGATAGAATAGAGCTTTTTCAACTTTGGCTCTTAATGTATCTGGGTTTAAAAGATCACAAGTTCTAATCGCTCGTCTTGCAATCTTATCTTCATATGCAGGACCAATTCCGCGCCCAGTTGTCCCAATTTTATCATTACCACGCGCTTTTTCTAATGCTTGGTCAAGTTTTGGGTGGATGGGTAGGATCAAAGCTGCGTTATCTGCAATTACCAACTTCTCTGGATTAACTGCAACACCTTGCTTTTGGATTGTTTCAATTTCTGCTAATAATGCCCATGGGTCAATTACAACGCCGTTACCGATTACCGATAATTTAGTTTTTCTAACAATTCCAGATGGTAATAAATGTAGTTTATAGGTAACTCCATCGATGACTAAAGTATGCCCCGCATTATGACCGCCTTGAAATCTTACAATTACATCGGCTCTCTCTGCCAGCCAATCGACAATCTTACCTTTACCTTCATCACCCCATTGTGAACCAACAACAACTACATTTGACATCAATTTTCCTCTCAATGTTAAGTTTTCGTAACCTATCATTAAGTTACAATCATAATTAACATGCAGAAATATAAGATAATAGATTTTAAATAAATTTTATTTGAGATATAATTTTTAGAATCAAACTCATATAGAATTTTCTAAATTAAATAACTAAAAACACTTGAAGAATTTATTTAAAGCCTGTATCCATAGGATATCTTTAATTTAATGGTTTTAAACCAATGGGGACTTTGATTTTTTAATGTCTTTAATTGTCATGAAATTTGGCGGCACATCTGTTGCCGATCTGACCAGAATAGAAAACGTTGCCGATAAAGTAATGGGCGAGGTTAGGCTTGGTAACAAAGTTGCCGTTGTCGTGTCTGCTATGTCTGGTGTTACTAATCAACTTGTTCAATATTGCGAGAATATAAGTCTACTCCATGATGCGCGTGAATATGATTCTATTGTGTCCTCCGGAGAGCAAGTAACTTCTGGATTATTGGCTTTGGCTCTGCAAAAACGCGGGGTATCGGCAAGATCTTGGTTGGGCTGGCAAATACCGTTAAAGACAGATGCCGTGCATGCCAAGGCTAGAATCTTGGATATTGAAACGGAAAATTTAAATACTAGCTTGGATAATGATGAAGTCGCAGTAATTGCAGGTTTCCAAGGTGTTGATGAATATAATAGAATTGCAACATTGGGACGGGGTGGATCTGATACCTCGGCTGTGGCATTTGCAGCGGCTTTAAAAGCGGATAGATGTGATATCTATACTGATGTTGATGGGGTTTATACAACTGATCCAAGGATTACTGACAAAGCCAAAAAGATTGATAAAGTATGTTTTGAAGAAATGTTGGAGATGGCATCAGTTGGTGCAAAAGTTCTACAAACTAGATCAGTTGAATTGGCAATGAAAGAAAATGTTGTTATTCAAGTATTATCAAGTTTTGGTGAGCATATCGGTAGCGATTTAAAAGGTACATTAGTAGTAAGCGAGGATGAAATAATGGAGCAAGAATTAGTAAGTGCGGTTACTAGCAGTAAGGATGATTCAAAAATTACCTTAAGAAACCTACCCGATGTTCCAGGAATTGCAGGGCAGATATTTGGTGCTTTATCAGATGCATTTATCAATGTTGACATGATCGTTCAAAATGTATCAGCAACTTCCAAGGTAACAGATTTAACTTTTACAGCCCCGAAATCTGATCTAGCAGGAGCTTTATCAGTATTAGAAAAACTAGAGATATTAAAAGACACAGTCGTTGATTCAAGCGATAATGTTGTAAAGGTTTCAGTAATTGGAATTGGTATGAAAAGCCAATCTGGGGTTGCACAGAAAATGTTTAAAGTTCTGGCATCAAAGGGAATTAATATTGAGGTAATTTCAACATCTGAGATTAAGATAAGTGTTTTAATTAAACAAGAATATGCAGAGCTGGCGGTCAGAGCATTGCATACAGCCTACGGATTAGATAAAGAATAAGATGGAAAATAGAGCGTTAAAATTTAAAAATAATAATAACGCCGAGCTTACAACCGACGATAGCTCAATAAATATTCTTGCCAAAATTCGTCAGATAATGAGCAAAGATATATCGGGAGTACAGAAGCTCCTTGAGATATTAAAAACTACTAAAAATCATTTAAATGCTGATGCTATTGCTTGTTATGGATTAATGGATAGCAATATATATAATCTAATCTCAAAATCTGGTTATGATATCGGTTACCCAGAGATCACTGATTGGAGCAAAGGACAAGGTATTATTGGTAATACGGTTGTTAATGCTGTGCCAATAAGTCTGACAGATAAATCGAAATCAATTTATTATTCGGATGCTGAAGAAAGCAAATACACATCATTATGCGCGGTGCCAATTACAAGAGGTAGTGTCATTATTGGTGTATTGGTAATTGAGAACTTAAAAGCCACAGATTATTCAGACGAAGTAATTGAGATTTTACAAACTGTTTCAATGTTACTGGCGGAATTATTAGTCGCAAGTGACTTGATCCATCGTCATGTCTTGGAAACTCATAAAAATATCTCAAAAAATCCATATAATTTAGATGGTAAAATTTTAAGCCAAGGGCTTGGGATTGGTAATGCTTTATTCCATGAAACAGTTCTTAGTGTCTCAAATATATTTGTCGAAGATTCTGATCTAGAAAAAGAAAGATTAAAATCTGCTATTAATAAAATGAATATTGCTTTGAGTAGGCTATTACGCAGAGTAACTGGTGAGACAAAAGATATTTTAGAAGCCTATCAAATGTTATCGCAAGATCTGGGTTGGATTAACAAGATTAAGAAAAAGATTGATCTCGGTTTAAGTTCGGAAGCTGCAATTCAGCGAGTTCAAAATGAAACTCGTTTAAAGATGTTGAAAATTACTGATCCATATATTCGTGAGAGATTAACGGATTTTGAAGATGTTAGTAATCGTCTGCTTACTTATCTTACAAAAGACGATAATAAAAAATCAGATAGTAATGATGATGTAATATTGATTGCCAGAAGCTTGGGTCCAGCTGCATTATTAGATTATGATTTAAAATCAATCAAAGGGATTATCCTTGAAGGTGGCAATCAATCCAATCATGTATCAATAGTTGCCAAGAGCTTTGATATTCCAGTCCTTGGGCAATGCGAGAATATTAGAAACCATGTTTCAAATAATGATAAAGTTATATTGGACGCTCATCAAGGGATTGCTTTTATAAGACCAAGTGATGATACAGTTGAGCTATTTGAAAAAGAGCTATTAGAAAAGATTGAAATTAAGAATAGATATCGCGATGTCCTAAATAAACCAGCCGTTACCAAAGATGGAATGCGTATTTATATCAATATAAATGCAGGTCTTGCAGTTGATATGCAGGTGTTTAATGATGTGAACGCAGATGGTATTGGTTTGTTTCGAACAGAATTTGCCTTTATGGGCTGGTCAAAATACCCAAGTGTTGCAGTACAAACAGATTTCTATAAAAATATCCTACAAAAATCAAATGACAAACATGTAACTTTTAGAACATTGGATATAGGCGGTGATAAGCCATTGCCTTATTTCAAAAACCCAACCGAAGATAATCCAGCCCTTGGTTGGCGTGCGGTCAGAATTGGTTTAGATAGACCTGCATTATTTAAGACACAATTCAGAGCCTTGATAAGAGCAGCTGCCGGTGAAGACCTAAAGTTAATGTTACCAATGGTTGCTGATGTGGAAGAACTTATCCAAGCCAAGAAACTATTTGAAATTGAGAGATTGAAATCATTGGAGCTTGGATTTGCTCCACCAAAATCAATTAAATTTGGGGTAATGTTAGAAGTCCCATCATTAATATTCCAAATGGATAAATTACTAAAAAATGTTGATTTCATATCAATTGGAACCAATGATCTAATGCAATATCTATTTGCTGCAGATCGTGGAAATTATAATATTAAAAAACGTTATGATTGCCTATCACCTGCGATGTTATCAGTTTTAATTGAGATAAAGAAAAAATGTGATGCGGTTTCTATGCCAGTTACCGTTTGTGGGGAAATGGCAAGTAATGTAATTGACGCGATGGCATTGGTAAGTTTGGGCTTTAATTCAATATCAATAAACCCAAAAGCCGCCGTTAAAATTAAATTAATGGTAAATAGTTTAGATGTAAATATAATGAAGCCATATATTAACCATTTGATTAATTCTGGTGAAAATAATATAAGAGAAGAGTTAAAGGCATTTGCATTGGATCATAATGTAAATATTTTAGCCTATTCTAAATAGAATATTGGCTATATTAAATTAAAGTTTTGAGTTTTTAAATGATTGAAGAAGAGCAAAAAAAAGAATCTGCGACAGGAACTAAACTGCGCCAAGCCCGAGAAAGACTTAAATATAGTCTAATCGATGTATCATCTGCAACTAAAATCAGGCAAGCTCAATTAGATGCAATTGAAAAAGGTAATATTGAAACCTTACCTGGAATGACCTATGCCATTGGCTTTGTTAAAGTTTACGCCAAATATCTGGAACTTGACGAAAATGTTATTGCTGAGGAATTTAAGGCAGAACATGTCGGTGAGGAAAAAAAGCCAGAATTAGCAATGAATGTATCGGAAGCAGAGATTTCTAAACCATATCCAAAGATTCTGATCTTATCTACTATACTGGCTGTTGGATTACTAATTATTTGGGCGATATTCTCTGGTGATGATGTCCAAGTAGCAGAGGTCAGAGAAGTTAAAACGGAACAAATTGCGGTAAGTGAAGTAAGTCAGGACAGTAGAACCGATGGTATTACTGAAGAAAATGCTGAGTTATTAGATATTAAAGAAGAAGATGAAGCATTAGAAGAAGAATTGATTGTCAAGAAAACTGAAGAAACTCACCAATTAATGATTGAAAAGAAAAAAGAGGCTTTGGCAAATGAAGAAGATCATCAGAGGCAGTTAGAAGAAGAAATTGAAATTAAAAAAGCTAAGCTCGAGGCAAGGCAAAAAGAAAAGCCAAATGTTGCCAAAATTTCAGGAGTTGTTATAAAATCTAGCCAAGCAAGCTGGATCCAAGTATCTGATGCCAATGGGAACACAGTATTTAAAAAAGTTTTAAGACCGGGTGATTTATATGCTGTTCCAAAACAAAAGGGAATGCGGATGCTGACTGCAAATGCGGGTGGTATTGATATATATATTGATGGTAAGAAATTAAATAAATTGGGTGGTAAGGGTGCGGTTATCCGTGGTATCTTCCTTGATCCAAGTGAGCTAATATCACGTTATAAATTTGAATAAGGAATTAAACATTGTCTTTTGACGCAAAATTACAGCAAGTATTATCCAGACATAAAGAAATCGCAGAACTTATGTCTGAGGGTAATTTATCATCAGATGAGTTTACAAAACTTTCGATGGAATATTCTGATCTAACCCCAGTTGCGGAAGCTATAGAAGAAATTCAAGCCAAACAAGCGGAACAATCTGAATTACAAGAAATGCTAAATGACGAAGATGTTGATAAAGAAATGCGCGAATTGGCAGAATCTGAGTTAAGAGAAATTAAAGCTGTTCTGCCAGAATTGGAAAAGAAAGTAAGATTATCTTTGGTTCCAAAAGATTCAGCAGATGAAAAAAGTGCTATTTTAGAAATCCGTGCAGGAACTGGTGGCGATGAAGCTGCTTTATTTGCCTCCGATCTTTTTGAGATGTACAGAAACTACGCATCAAATTGTAAATGGCGTTTTGAAGTAATGGAAGCATCAGCAAGCGATGTTGGCGGATATAAAGAAATTATCATCAATGTTAAGGGGCATGGAGTTTTTGCCAAGATGAAATTTGAATCTGGTGTACATAGAGTACAGCGTATTCCAAAAACTGAATCTGGTGGTCGCATTCATACATCTGCTGCAACAGTTGCGGTGCTACCAGAGGCAGAAGAAGTCGATCTACATATTGATCCACAAGATATAAGGATTGATGTATTCCGTGCATCTGGTCCAGGTGGACAATCAGTAAATACGACCGATAGTGCGATTAGAATTACCCATCTACCAACTGGAATAGTAGTCAGCCAACAGGATGAAAAATCTCAGCATAAAAATAAAGCCAAAGCGATGGTTGTCCTGCGTTCAAGATTATATGAACATGAAAGAAAAATTTTAGCCGATGAACGTGCTGCTGATAGAAAAGGGCAAGTAGGGAGCGGTGATAGGTCAGAGAGAATAAGAACTTATAACTTCCCACAAGGTCGAGTTACTGATCATAGAATTAACCTAACCTTGCATAAATTGGACAAAGTTTTATCTGGGGAAGCATTGCCAGAGATTATTGACCCATTAATTGCCAATGATCAGGCAGAGAGATTAGCAGAGATAAGCTGGTAATGTTAATTCGTGAAGCAATTAATATTGGAGCAGATAGGTTGAAATCTGTTGATATTAATACTTATAAATTAGATTCTAGAATATTATTTCAACATGGCTTAAACATGTCTCAGGAAGATTTAATTATAAATTCAGAGAAGTTAATTTCCGATACTGATTATAATAAATTTATGGAGTTGATTGCCAAGCGTGAAACAAGGATCCCAATTTCAAGAATTATTGGTAAGCGTGAATTTTGGGGCTTGGAATTTGAGCTTGGTACTGAAACTTTAGACCCAAGACCAGATTCTGAAATCTTAATTGAGGCAATTTTAAAATATACAGAGCTAGAAGATAATGATTACCCTTGGAAAATATTGGATTTGGGGACAGGCACGGGTTGTTTATTGCTATCAGCTTTATCTGAATTAACTGGAGCCACTGGTTTGGGTTTAGATATATCAGAGAATGCCATAGAGATCGCCAGTAAAAATGCCATGAATTTGGGTTTAGATGATAGATGTAATTTTGTAAATAAATCATGGCAAGATTATGAGTTTGATAAATATGATATAATCATCTCTAACCCACCATATATAAGAGCGGATGATATTGCTGAGCTATCGCCAGAGGTTAAAAAGCATGACCCAATCCAAGCTTTAACATCTGGGGAAACGGGCTTGGAAGCATATGAAGAATTGGCAGGGATAATTCCAGGGATTTTATCAGAGAAAGGTGTAGTTATTTTGGAAATAGGGTTTGACCAAGCCAAGGATGTAGGCTATATATTTGAAGGTAATAATCTTAAATTATTAAACTTGTATAAAGACCTATCAGGTTTGGATAGATGTTTATTGTTAAGTTTTTGATTTTTTTACAAAAATACCCTTGTATAATATTTGTAAAAAGTTAGAATAAGATTATATACAATAGATTAGATGGTATTGACCATATTGTGAATTTAGTAATAAATACTAAACATTTAAAGAACATAGTAATAATATTGAATATTTTTCGGAATAAATATTATATAAAATTAAAAATCAATCGGAGCAAAGTCGTAATATTATGAGACAAAACAACCCAAGACATAACCCTAGGCATAACCCAAGGCATAATAGTAACAATAGTAATAACCGTAATCGCAGTAATTACAATAATAACAATAACAACAGAACAAATTTTGACAGCAATGGCCCGGAAGTTCGTATTCGTGGTAATGCTCATCAAGTAAATGAAAAATACATGAACTTGGCAAGAGATGCATCATCTGCTGGCGATCATGTATTGGCTGAAAGTTATTATCAACATGCTGAACATTATCAAAGAATTATAAACTCTATTGTTGATGAGAAAGCAGAAAAACAAGCTGTACGTGAAAAAATAATCGAAGAAAAACAAGCTAATCAGCAAGAACAACCATCAATAAATGACGGTGAAGAAGCTGTTAAACCAAAAAGACAGCCAAGACCACCAAGAAAACCAAGACCAGAAGTTGAAGCATCACCTGAAGCATCTGATAATACAGATGTAAATGATACCAACTCTCCGATCGAAAAATCAGAAAAACCAGCTCCAAAAAAACGAGCAACCAGAGCCCCAAGAAGACCCAGAAAACAAGCCGACTTCGTCGACGCTCCGGAAATTATGTAGTGAACAATAAAAAAGAGGACTAAAAGTCCTCTTTTTTATTGTGAACCACATTGAGTTCACTTATGTCGGGTAAATTTTAATTTGCCCGTCAGAAGTGATTACGAAGACGTGCAGTAAGTAATGAGAGGAGTAAAACTCCTCTAATCTTATTGCTAAAGATAAGTTTTGTAACTCACTCAATATCCAATATATTTAAATGCTTATCATAGGAGAAATTAATACTCTGTTTATCTAATTCAGCTTTCCTTAGTTTTTCTATCATTAAACTATTTTCATCAGAATTATTAATATAAAATACACCAGAATGTTCCATGAGTGATATTGATAACTTCTTATCATCTTCTCGTATTGTATCAATAGCACTAGTTGAGCTTATGGTTAAATTAGTATCTTCTTTGAGGGTCATTTATTAAATTCTTTCTGTCTATGATGAGTAATTAACAAATTACTTAAAAGGAATATATGTTCCAAGTTCTTTTATTCTATCACTAGATATAGGGATTCGATTGTTCTTATCTGTAGGTTTAACAATTGCGGTAAATCTAGATTGATCAGGGAGAACATCATTTGGTTCATTATGTTCTACGTTTTCTGATATCCAAGTTTTCCCATTTTCTGGAACTTGATGTTCTTCTATCGCTTGTTGTCTTGTTTGACTTGGTAGTACAGATCTTTGTCCTTCATCTTGGAGTTTTTTATAGCCCTCTAATGTTCTCTTTGCTTCATCATTGGTGTCAAGATCTATGGATGTACCTTTTGTATAATTACCGCGAAAGCCGGTTGCTATCTCGGTTGAATTTACAATATGTACTTTATCTACATCAGTGCTAATTGCCTTGCTCCATTCTTCTGAAGTAGCAGGGCCATCAAATATAGCGGGGTCAAATATCATGTCGATGGTTTTATCATTTGAAATATTAACAGGAATTACAGGTGCAACATGCCAGCTCCACTGTATTAATTCAGATTTGGGTGGATGAAAATTTAAAAATCCGCCATTTGAACCCTCTTTTGCCCAAGCTTTCTTAGGGATTACTCCAGATTCAAAAATTGTATTGCACATGATATGTGCTCTTGCATAGCAGCCATCTCTTTTATAACCAAATGCTAAATCTTCCATATCTGCTAATCTATCAAATAGCTCAATGGCTGTTTTTAAATCTATTGAGTCCTGTTTTTCTTCTATATGTAACATGTATTTTAACCGGTTTATTTTAATTATGTAATTATTATATAATAAATATTAAATTAGCACAAGAAAAATATCCAAAACCAAGAACACCGAATAAATAAACCAAAACTTGAAAAATAACCCATCTATATTATATAATATATATAGTCGCTTAAATTAAGGGCTGTATTAGTTTGGTTTTAAGGTTGCTTTTTAAGGGCTTTAAGATTTAATTTTATAAGATAAAAGGAGTGTCAGAATGGACTTCGGGAAATTAACAGAGCGTTCAAAATCGGTTGTGCAAGCTGCGCAGACATTGGCTCTAAGGAATAATCACCAACAAATAACACCAGAACATTTAAGCAAATGCTTGATCGAAGATGATAGTGGGGTTGTGGCAAATTTAATTAGATCAGCTGGTGGTAATCCAGATTTAATTAAAGTGGATTTAGAGCAAGAAATTGCCAAGAAACCATCGGTACAAGGATCAAATGTTAGCCAAAACATATCAAATGATCTGGCAAAGATTCTGGATAATGCAGGCGAGTTTGCGACGAAATCGGGCGATAAATTTGTAACGATTGAAAGAATCTTGCAAGCCGTTATTATGGCGAAGAATACTGATGCTTCCAAAATATTGATAAAGCATAATTTAACTGATGAAAAATTAAACCAAGCGATCAATAATATTCGCAAGGGAAAAACTGCCGATAGTGCAACATCAGAAGATAGTTTTGAAGCTTTAAAAAAATACGCCAAAGATCTAACTGAGGCGGCAAGAGAAGGTAAGTTGGATCCAGTAATTGGGCGTGATGAAGAGATCAGGCGAGCAATCCAAGTATTATCAAGGCGTCGTAAAAACAATCCTGTATTAATTGGTGAGCCTGGCGTTGGTAAAACTGCAATTGCGGAAGGTTTAGCACTTCGGATTATCAATGGCGATGTACCAGAATCTTTAAAGGGTAAAAAATTACTATCTTTGGATCTGGCAAGTTTGATTGCGGGGGCTAAATATCGGGGAGAGTTTGAAGAGAGATTGAAATCAGTTCTGGATGAGATTAAAGCATCCGCAGGTGAAGTTGTTTTATTCCTAGATGAATTGCACACAATTGTTGGAGCAGGGGCGGCAGAAGGCTCTATGGATGCTGGAAATATGTTGAAACCAGCTTTGGCACGGGGTGAACTTCATATGGTTGGCGCAACTACGCTTGATGAATATAAAAAACATATTGAAAAAGATGCAGCATTGGAACGCCGTTTCCAACCTGTATTCATTGCGGAACCTACTGTTGAAGATACAGTTTCAATCTTGCGTGGCTTAAAAGAAAAATATGAAATGCATCACGGTGTTGCAATTACCGATAGTGCTTTGGTATCAGCAGCTGTCCTATCAAATAGATATATAACTGATAGATTCTTGCCTGATAAGGCAATTGATTTAATTGATGAAGCATCATCAAGATTACGGATGGAAGTTGATAGTAAGCCAGAAGAATTAGACGAGCTAGATCGCCGTATTATCCAATTGAAAATTGAGCGAGAAGCATTAAAAAAAGAAAATGACGAATCAACTAAAAATAGATTAGAAAAGCTAGAAGAAGAACTGGCCGAATTACAGACAAAATCAGATGAGATCAGCATTAAATGGAGAGCAGAAAAAGAAAAACTATCATCGGCTCAAAATTTAAAAGAAGATTTGGATCAGGCAAGAACTGAGTTAGAGCAAGCAGAGCGTGATGGTGATTGGACAAGAGCAGGGGAAATTAAGTATTCTGTTATCCCAAATTTTGAAAAACAGTTGGAATCTGCTAGCGAGATTTCTAATAATGGAATGATTAATGAAGAGGTCCGTGAAAATGATATCGCTGCAGTAGTTAGCCGCTGGACAGGGATACCAGTGGATAAAATGATGGAAGGCGAGCGTGATAAATTATTACAGATGGAAGATAATCTGGGTAAAAGGGTAATCGGTCAAGAAAAGGCAATTGAAGCCATTTCAAATGCGGTTCGTCGTTCAAGAGCTGGCTTACAGAAATCAAATCAGCCAATTGGATCATTCTTATTCTTGGGCCCAACTGGAGTTGGTAAAACGGAACTTGCCAAAGCATTGGCGGAATTCTTATTTGATGATGAAGCTGCAATGGTTAGGCTCGATATGTCTGAATATATGGAGAAACATTCAGTGGCTAGAATTATTGGTTCACCACCTGGATATGTTGGCTATGAAGAAGGTGGAGCATTAACCGAGGCAGTTCGGCGCAGGCCTTATCAAATAATATTATTTGATGAGATTGAAAAAGCCCATCCAGATGTTTTTAATATCCTACTGCAAGTATTTGATGATGGAAGGTTGACGGATGGTCAAGGCAGGTTGATTGATTTCTCCAATACAGTTCTAATCATGACTTCAAATATGGGGGCAGAGCATCTGGTTCAGCAAAAAGATGATGAAGCAGACGAGATCGTTCATGAGAAAGTAATGAACGTGGTTAGGTCATCTTTCCGCCCTGAATTTTTAAATCGTATTGATGAAGTTCTAATGTTCTCTAAATTAAGCCGTGAGATGCTAACTGAGATAGTTGATATTCAACTTGGATCTTTGGTGGAAATACTATCCATGCGAAATATTAAAATGGAACTTAATGATGATGCCAAAAAATGGTTGGCTGATAAGGGCTATGATCCTGTATATGGTGCGAGACCTCTAAAAAGGGTGATTCAAAGGGAGCTGCAGAATAAATTAGCAAGTCTGATATTGGAGGGTACGGTCAAGGATGGCTCGAACCTATTAATTTCAATTTTGGATGATGAGATACATATAGATTCTGATAATAAAACTAAAAGTATAAAAGATTCGGAAGAGGCTGCTTAATATATTAAGGCAGTTTCAGAATTAATACTTGCTTGAATAAACATATAATGATAAATATTTAATTTCAAATGATTAAATACTTGTTTTATATGGAGTTTCTATGAAAATTTTACCAATTATATGTGTTAGCCTAGCTTTGACGGCTTGTTCTTCTTATAAAGTGCCCAGCATGAGCAAAAAACAAAATAAGCAAAATATTTCAATAGACACTCCAAATGTTGCAGGAGCGATATGTGATCTTGCGATCGATAACAAAGTTTACCGTGTTAAAACACCAGAAAGTATAATTATTAAGAGATCAGAAACTGGTCAAAATTTGAATGTTACATGTTCTAACCCAGGTTATGAAACAGCAACAAAATCAATTGAGCCTAGAATTGGCGCTAGATCATGGTGGCCTGTATTATCTGGAAATGTTTATCAAACTGGTGAGAAATCTGGTGGTGCATATCAATATCCTGATCAAATTAGTATTGATTTAAAGCCTGTAACTGTTGTGGCTAAGCCAATGGCTGTTATTGAGCCTGTTGCTGTGATGTCTGATGAGCAGCCAATGATGGAAGCTCCTTTAGGGAATGCAGAAATTAATTGGGTGGAAGCGCCAGTTATAACTGAGACCGAAGCAATCCAACCAGAGATGATCTTGGAACCTATGGTTAAAATTGATGATACAATTGATAGCATGAATAAAAATATTACAGTTACTCCAATAGAAGTAACTGAACCTGTTATAGATTTAAATCCAATTGAAACTGCTGTTGAGCTAGAAACTCAAGTGCCAACTAGCTTTGTTAAACAAGAAATGGTGACAGTTATGGAGGGAATAGAAGCTCCTGAAATGCCTAAATCCCAAGAAGAATTTATGACAGCCCCTGTATTATCAACTCCTCTACAAGATAATAAATATAAAGATATTAGCAAAGGTAATTTGGCTGTTTGTAAAGCTGGATATTGTTAATAGCAGTTTTGTTTAGATATATTTTATATACATATTATCTATAATCTGTTATAATTGCTTAATTATTTGAAATTAAGCTTTTAAGAGATTTGAAATTGCGAAAAGATTATAAAAAAATATTTAATAAAGTTGTGTTATTACCAGTGATTGGACTTAGTATTGCTGTAAATTCATCTGCATTTGCATCAGATGATACCAATAAATCACTAAATCTATCTATTCCAATTATAGCCGATCCTTGTAATGAATATATTGTAAATTTTGGTAAATCTTGTGCCAAGCTAAACCTTGATTTAGGTAGAACTAATCCTGATAAAATAGATATCCAGATAGAGCCATCTGAGCAAGAGTTCAAAGAATTATCTAGTTTAGAAATGTCAAAAACAGTTGCAGATATAGCGGTTGATAAAACAATTTCTAGATTTAAATTGGATGAATTTGATTTCTTAAATAAATATAATATATCCCAGAATCTATTTAGTAAAATAGTATATAAACTAGCCAAAAGCCAAGCTCAAGATCTAATTGAAAGAGTGCATAGTAAATATACTGGCGAAGAACCGGCACAAAATGAAGAAGAAAATCAGATTGGATTTAGTGTGGATTTTAAGTTTTAATAACGGTTAGTTTTTATCTTAATATATAATATCATTAAGCGGATCTGGTATTAGATCTAGTTCTCTTATATTCTTTTGAAATCTCGACAATTTTTGTAAGATGATCTTCATTTGTTTCTTTAGCTATTGTACTCAAATCAAGCCAGCCAGAGATTAGCTTGCCTTCTTGTCTTAATTCACGGCAGTTTTCCCAAATTTTATCCATGGATCTATTTTTCTTAGAATGATATTCAAATTTCTCTCTCAATGGTTGATAAAAATCATATTGTTCGGATTTTTTATACTCTTCTATTCTTTTCTTTCGATGTTCTTTTAAAAGTCTATTGGCTGAAAAGAATCTAGATTCTTCAACTATTCTGTTTTCTTCTGTATCTACAACAGACAGCCTATCTATCACTGCTGTATTATTATTAAATGGAAAACTACCTATATTCCTAACGCCGATATCCCAAAACTCTATGTCTTTTTCGATTAGTTTATCCCATAGAGTATTAGAATCTTCTTCTTTTAATCCAGATAGATTTATTCCAGGGAATATCTCTAATACTACATTTTTATATTCTCTGCTAAATAAAGGTTGGAGAATATCTCCATCGACTATTCTTGTACCTATAAGGGCTTTTTTATTCTCAATCTTTACTATGATTCCATATTCTTCCATAAATATCATACATCCTTCGAGACCTTTTAAATAATCATCTAGTCCAGTTGGTTTTGTAATATCTAAATTAATCAGTGATTTAGATATTCTCTTCATATCAAAATATCCAAAGTTGTTTTTTAGATATTCATCAAAATATAGTGATAGATTTCTAGAATTTTCTGTATCCATTTTAAACTCATATAATTACGGAATGGTATTTTCATAATAATGCAGTTATAGTGTTAAGTCAAGTATTGTTTTGTTATATATATTTTTATAAGGGTATCTTCTGATCTAATTAGTCGAACTCTCTACACGTCTTCGTAACATCTTTACTTCGCCTGCAGGGCTTATAAATATGAACTCAATGTGATGAATCTGAAAATTTGATACATTTAGTATCAAATTTATCTGGCTTACATCCTAAACACGCCATATTGAGTATCTTCAATCGGAGCGTTTAGGCTGGCGGAGATGCTTAATCCTAATACCATTCTTGTATCGGCTGGATCAATTATTCCGTCATCCCATAATCTAGCGGATGCATAATATGGGTGACCCTGGGTCTCGTATTGTTCACGAATTGGGGCTTTGAAGTTTTCTTCTTCCTCAATGCTCCATTCTTCGCCACGCATTTCTTTTGAATCTCGGGTTACTTGGGATAAGACAGAGGCCGCTTGCTCTCCACCCATCACAGATATTCTTGAATTTGGCCATGACCATAGGAATCTTGGGTTGAAAGCACGACCACACATTCCGTAATTCCCTGCTCCAAAGCTACCGCCGATTAGGATTGTGAATTTTGGAACTTTTGCACAGGAAACTGCATGGACTAATTTAGCGCCGTTTTTGGCAATTCCTTCTTGCTCATATTTTTTACCAACCATAAATCCTGTAATATTCTGTAAGAAGACTAATGGGATTTTCCTTTTGGTACAAAGTTCAATGAAATGGGCAGCTTTTAATGCAGATTCTGAAAATAATATACCGTTATTTGCAATTATTCCAACTGGATAGCCATAGATATTAGCAAAGCCACAGACCAAAGTTTCTCCATATAGTTTTTTAAATTCATCAAATTTACTACCATCGACTAATCTTGCGATTATCTCACGGACGTCATATGGTTTTCTACTATCTTTGGAAATAACTCCATAGATTTCACTACCGTCATATAATGGTTCTTCAACCTCTTTTACCTTAACTGGAATTTGTTTTTCTTTGTTAAGATTGGATACTATATCACGGCATATTTGCAAGGCATGACCATCATTATTGGCGTAATGATCGGTTACACCGGATAATTTACAATGAGTATCTGCACCGCCTAGCTCTTCTGATGATACTACTTCTCCTGTGGCTGCTTTTACCAATGGTGGGCCGCCTAAAAATATTGTGCCTTGTTCTTTGACGATTATTGATTCATCTGACATAGCAGGAACATATGCGCCACCTGCAGTACATGAACCCATAACGGATGCAATTTGTGGAATTCCCTTGGCCGACATATTGGCTTGATTATAAAATATGCGTCCAAAATGTTCTTTATCTGGGAATACTTCATCTTGTAGAGGCAAATAGGCACCACCACTATCGACTAAGTAAATACAAGCTAGGTTGTTTTCTTCGGCAATTTCTTGAGCTCGTAGGTGTTTTTTTACGGTTAATGGGTAATAAGTACCGCCTTTAACTGTGGCATCATTGGCAACAATCATACATTCCGTTCCAGATACTCTGGCAATTCCAGTAATTACACCAGCGGCTGGTACCATATGATCGTAGACTTCATATCCAGCAAAGCTTGATAATTCTAAAAATGGAGAGCCAGCATCGATTAAAGTGTCAATTCTAGTTCTTACCAACATTTTATTGCGACCTAGATGTTTTGCTCTAGCTTTTTCAGATCCACCTTGGGCAATCTCGGATTGTTTTTCTTTTAAATCGGCTACAACATCAAACATTGCTTGATAATTATCTTTATAATCATCTGAATTAACATTTATATTTGATTTAATAACAGCCATAAGAAAACTCCATATAATTTAAATGAACTATATAGATAGCATTATATTGAAATCATTGGAATAATAATTATTTTTTTACTTTTATAAGGCTAGTTTTAGAAGCTGTTCTAGTTTTTGGAGCTGCAGCTCTTGCTGATTTATCATTAAATGAGTTGCTTGGATCGACTATGCTTGGATTTGCTTTATAACTGCAATCGTTAAACATTTCTCTGAAATTACCATTCCAGCCTTTTTTCATTTTTGCTTTTAATCTAGTTGAATAAGTTTGCTTTGATTCAACGATTTCATGTAATGGCTTTAGGTAAACTGACTCATCTTCACCTAATTCGTTCTTAACGGCTCTGTTTTTAAGCCCTTTATTTGATAAAGCCAATAGATTTTTGGCTAGATCATTAACTGTAACTCCCAAGATTTCAGTATTTAAGCCGTCTTTTGGACCAAGCTTTCTTAGAGCTTCGCGGTCTTCTTCTGACCAATCTTCAATCATTTGGTAAGCTGTGTTTAAAGATTCTTCATCATATAATAAGCCAACCCATACTGCAGGTAGGGCTTTTATCATTTCAGCACTACCGACATCTGCTCCACGCATTTCTAAGAATTTTCTTAATCTAACTTCTGGCCAGATAGTATTTAAATGATTTTCCCAATCTTGTATTGTAGCTTTTTGACCAGTTCTTATCTCTTTCTCTTGGATGAATTTAGCAAAGTTCTCGCAAGAATCGCCTATGAATTTCTCACCATCATAATATCCAAATAATTCCAAATCATGTAAGGCATATTTAGTATATTTTTCAAAAGAAAAGTCGTCTTCAAATGCAACTGGTAACATGAATCCGTATCTTCCACCAATTCCATCACGTATTTTCTCACTTCTAATGCTTTCGAAATCAGTTACTTCTCCTTCTAAAAAAGGAGAATTTGCAAATAGAGCTGAAATAATTGGCTGTAATGCAATGCCAACACGTAGTTTTTTAATCATATCAGCTTCAGATGTATAGCCAAGATTTACTTGGACAGTACAAGAAGAGACAAATTTATCCATTTTCTCATTATATAGATCAGATTCGACTAATTTTGTAATCTCTTCATATCTAGATTTTGGCATTACTGGAATTTCAGCTTCTTTGTTGATTGGGTTATAACCAAGTGCAATTGCACCCATGCCTAATTCTTCCAATACTTCATTAACTTCTGATAAATGTGAATTTAATTCTTCTGATGTTTGATGTAGGTTTTTAAGCGGCGCGCCAGATAGCTCCAATTGCCCACCAGGCTCAAGCGATATATTTGCACCATTCTTCATCAATCCAACTAGGTTACCATCTTCTAATGGTGCTTCTTCCCAACCAAATTTATCACGAATCTTTTCTAAAACATCTTTGATGCCGAATCTACCATCTTTTCCTTCATATGGAGGAGGCTGTAGATTATCTTTATAGAAAATTATTTTCTCGTTTTCTGTGCCTATTAACAGATCTTTTTTATCTGTGCAGCCATCTTTAAACCAAGTTACTAGCTCTTGGAAATTTTCTATTTCTTTGTTCTTATTTTGTGATGGTCTAGACATTTGTAAAACTCGTTAAAATACATATAATTAATTGTTAAGAATAATATAGAACTTTATTTGTTAATAAAAGGTTACCTTATTCTAATAATCCTATAGATTTTGACATAAATTTAGAAAATAGGCAAGTTCTTTATAGTAAGTATAAATATTTTTCTATAATTTATTGCAATAATATTTTGACATAAGCGGTTATTCGTGTATATTAGTTAAAAATATTATGTATTATACTAAGGGTTTTACAAAGTGAGGCTAAGATGTTAAAAAAGAATATAAAGAAAAATGCGATTAATTATATCCTTTCACAAAATTCAGAGAAATTAGAAAAACTGCTAAAATCTAAGGCTGGTAGAGCTTTTGATGTGAATTGTTGTGATGATGATGCAGATATGAGCTTATTAAATATTGCAGTCTCTACCAATCAATTTAAATGTTTTAGAATTCTACTTGAAA
>CALDHH010000169.1 GCA_937941575.1 uncultured Alphaproteobacteria bacterium
GGTAATGCGGAATGATGTTAGAGGAACCTGGGGTTGTGGTGGTGGAAGTAATACTCAGGCTGATTGTGTTATATCACCAAAGCAAGCTTGGCAAATTGACAGGAAAAAAGACGATGGTAATGCTTTTTCTGGCTCAGTAACTGCGATTAGTGGAAGTCATTCCAATGGTTGTGGTAATGCTAATGCAGGTAATCAAGACGGTTCTGGATATGATGTAACTGACGGTAAAAAGACCTGTGATATTTTCTTTAAGGTGGATTAAGCTTTATTCAGTTCCAAAAGATAATACCAAGTCTAACACTCCTTGATCTATGCTTAGATATTCAACATTAATCAATTTATTGGCATTATTTTGATTATATAACGATAAATTAATTTTATTATTATATAATTGGCTATTATATTATTTATTTATTTTTAATCAAAGGAAAATTTTATGGATAAGGGATTTACATTAGTTGAGTTGGCAATCGTTATGACGATTATTGGACTGTTAATTGGGGGTATATTGAAAGCTCAACAGATGGTTCAGAATGCTAGGATAACCAAAACTATCTCACAAGTGGATTCTTATAAAGCGGCTATTATTACTTTTAAAGATAAATATTCTGCCAATCCTGGCGATTTTGCAGTAGCTACTAATAAGCTCCCAAATTGTGATGGTCTTACCTGCACTAATGGAGATTCAAGTGGAGTAATTGGGGTAGAAGATCGCCTTTGGAGGACAATAAGTACAGTTCTAACAGAAGAGAATGTACAGTTTTGGAATCATTTAGCTTTAGCTGATTTGATAGGTGGAGTACAAACAAACCCTACTACAAGAGCTTGGGGAGTATCTCACCCGTCTTCACCAATTACAGGAGGTTTTCACGTTAAATACTCTAACGATATTTTATATAGAAGTGGTCATTATATCGTAATGAGAAGTAATATTGCAGGAAATTTTTGTGGAAATGCATCATCATCATGTGCAGTATCTGGTTCTCTTGGTTATATAATAGATTCAAAAATTGATGATGGGAAAGCATATTCAGGAGAGGTTGCAGCAGTAAGCTCTGGGCATAGTAATGGATGTGGTCTTGCAAATAGAGGTAACCAAGATGAAAGCGGTTATGATAAAAACTCTACTGATGAAAATTGTGGAATGTTTTTTAAGATAGATTAGATTATTAAGAAATAATCTCTGCCAAATTAAAAGCGGTTCCAAAGGATAAGGTCCAGCCTAACATTCCGTGTCCTGTATTTAGATATAGGTTATCTAACTCATATTTACCAACGATTGGGATGCTATCGGCGACTATTGGTCTTAAGCCTGATTTTACTTCTATATTTTCTAAATTTAAATCTTTGAATCCTGATTTTGCTAGGGATTTTAAAAGATTTAATCTATCGGGATCGATCTCTGCATTTAAGCCTTTGAAATCCATTAGGCCAGATATTTTTAATTTATCTCCGATTGGGGCATAGACTATTTTTCTTTTGCTATCAGTGATATTGGTTTTAAGTCCGATATTATTATCCGTGATTATTGTGTAACCCCGACATGGGTAAATTGGAGCTTTTAGGGATATTTTTTTTAATATTTCATTGCTATATGCGCCGCCGGTTATAATAAATTTATCGGCTTCATATTGATTGCCTCTGGTTTGGATTGCTTTTACTTTATTGCCATCTTTAATAAAATTAATAACATTTTCATGCACAAATCTTACATTATCGAATTTGGTTTTTAAGATATTTGATAGTTCTTCGGTGAATTTTCTGCAATCTCCGACCCCATCAATTGGTGAGAATATTGTGCCTAAGAAATTATCTTGGAATTTATTTAAGGCAGGTTCAATCTCAATTGCTTTTGATTTTGGGAAGCCTTGCATTGGGATATCATGTTCTTTGATAAGTTTTTTAGCAAAGAATTTTGCCTGCATAAAGCTTTCTTTATCATAGAATAATTGCATCTTACCATTTTGTTTATAATCAAATTCTATATTTTCTTCTGCTATTAGCTCTTCGAATTTTTGTCTTGATTTTAGGGATGTTCGGATTAATCTCTCACGCGAAAAAGAATAATTCTTAAAGCGCATATTATTCAGATATCTTATTGCAAATTTGTAAAATTCGGGATCTTTTAAATCAATGCTTGAATGATTGCGGTCATTATCTTGGCAGAAGTTTTTTACAAATTTATTGAAATTTTGTTTGCTCGCAATCGGATTTAAATAAGTGAATGATAATTGGGAAGCATTGGCATCGCTTGCCTCGGCCCCGCATTTATCATTGCGTTCAAAGACTGTTACATTTATTCCTTTTTTTGCCAGATAATAAGCCGTTAACGTACCAATTATTCCAGCTCCAATTACGATTGCTTTCATAGATTGTATTCTAGTTAATAAATTTGATTTTATCTAATAAAATCTCTTGGGTTTATAAAATTAAATGTTATACTTACCGACGATAAATATATATATAAACAGATGGGAAATTTTATCATGAAATTCAGTATCGATAGATCAGATTTATTACGTTCATTAAGCCACGTACATAGTGTTGTTGAAAGAAGGAATACTATTCCTATTTTAGCCAATGTTTTGTTAAAAGCGGAGAATGGAATTTTAAGCTTAATTACAACAGATATGGATCTGGAAATAATTGAATCGGTTGCTGCGACAATTGAAACCGAAGGGGCTACAACTGTTCCTGCCCATACTCTATATGATATTATTAAAAAATTACCGGATGGATCAAGAGTTGATATTAACCAAAATTCTGGTGAAAATTTAATTGAAGTTAAATCGGGACGTTCAAAATTTAAACTTGGTGCGCTACCGATTGCTGATTTCCCACATATGAGCAAAGAAGATGATGCGGCAAATAAATTTGCAATCTCGGCTGCGGATTTAAGAACTCTGATTGATAAAACAAGATTTGCGATTTCAACTGAAGAAACTAGATATTACTTAAATGGTATTTATGTGCATGTAACAGAAAGTAACGGCGTTAATGTTTTATGTGCTGTTGCAACCGATGGTCATAGATTGGCAAAATTTGAAATGCCATTACCAGAGGGTGCTGATGGTATGGCGGGAGTTATTATTCCAAGAAAAGCTATTGCTGAAATCAGAAAGTTAATTGATGAAGCGGGCGATGTTATTAATATCTCTTTATCAGGTAGCAAGATTACAATCGCATTTGATCATATCGTTCTAACATCAAAATTAATTGATGGTACATTCCCTGATTATACAAAAGTTATTCCACAGAATAATAATAAAATCTTGGAAGTTGATCCATCTGCTTTTGCAAGTGCGGTTGACAGGGTGTCTACTATCTCTACTGAGAAATCTCGAGCAATTAAAATTGTTATTAATGGTCAGACAATGACTTTATCAGCAAATAGCCCAGATAGTGGATCTGCTAAAGAAGAATTAGAAGTTAGTTTCGATAGTGAAGATTTAGAAATTGGTTTTAATTCTGCATATTTAATGGATGTTACAAGACAGATTGAGGGAAATGGTTGCCGTATGATCTTATCAGATTCTGCATCACCAACGATTATCCAAGATACTAGCGATCCAAGCTCTCTATATGTATTAATGCCGATGCGCGTTTGATCTTGATCATTTAATATAATCATGAATAAAGATATAAAAAAGCCAAGCCGTTATTTATTGGAAAATTTGGTCTGCCCAATTACCAAGAGTAATCTTCGTTATGATCGGGAGAGCCAAGAGCTGATCTCTGATACGGCTGGAATTGCCTATCCTGTTATAAATGGAATCCCTGTTCTGGTGGAGAGAAAAGCAAGAATTATTGCGGAAAATTAAGTTTCTTGCCAGAAATTAGTTTAATCTTTAAAATGATTGTATAAAATTACTTATAAAAATAATTTATAAAGGAATCTATACATGGCAAATAACGATATTATTATCTTTGATACAACTCTGCGCGATGGTGAGCAGTCACCGGGTTGTTCGATGAATCTGTCTGAAAAAATGATGATGACTGAAATTCTAAATGAAATGAAAGTTGATGTTATTGAGGCTGGATTCCCAGCAGCATCGGAAGGTGATTTTAAATCAGTTTTGGAGATTTCTAAAAACTCGGAATATTCAGTAGTTGCTGGACTTTGTCGAGCGATGGAATCGGATATTGATGCGGTTATTAATTCAATTAAACCTGCGAAGAGAGGTAGAATCCATAGCTTTATCTCAACTAGCCCACTGCATATGAAATATAAATTACAAAAAACTCCTGAGCAAGTATTAGAGCTGATTGAAAAAAGTGTTAGCTATGCGAAGGCTCATTGTGATGATGTGGAATGGAGTGCCGAAGATGCAACCAGAACCGAAGATGATTTTTTATGTAGGGCAGTTGAAACTGCGATTAATGCAGGGGCTACAACAATTAATATTCCAGATACGGTTGGTTATACAATTCCAGAAGAATATGAAGCTTTGTTTAAAATGCTGGTAAATCGAGTGCCGAATATTGATAAAGCAATCCTATCGACCCATTGCCACAATGATTTGGGGCTTGGGGTGGCAAATTCGATTGCTGGGATCCAAGGTGGAGCTAGGCAAGTGGAATGTACGATTAATGGTATTGGTGAGCGGGCCGGTAATGCGGCTTTGGAAGAAATCGTAATGGCTTTGCGGGTGCGTCAAGATAAGCTGCCTTATAAAACAAATATTGTAACGGAAAAGCTATGTCTGGCTTCCAAGAAATTATCAGAAGTTACTGGATTTAACCCACAGCCAAATAAAGCAATCGTTGGTGCCAATGCTTTTGCCCATGAAAGTGGTATCCATCAAGATGGCATGTTAAAACATAGCAATACTTATGAAATCATGACCCCTGAATCAGTTGGACAAATTAAAACTGATCTAGTTTTGGGTAAACATTCTGGTCGTAATGCTTTTAATGATCGTTTAAAAACACTTGGGCATGCGCTTGATCAAGATAATTTAAATCTGGCTTTTGCCAAGTTCAAAACACTTGCGGATGAGAAAAAAGATATAAATGATGCTGATTTAATTGGGATTGTGAAATCTTTATAATCTAATTTATTTATGGATTTATATTCTTGAGAGGGATTGATTTGTTTAATTTGAATAAAAATGATCCTGAATATCTTGAAATATCGGAGGGGGTTTTTGTGCTTCTTCGTCGGAGTGAGCGGGCTAAGAATATTTCTATTCGGTTGGATGATTTAAAGCGGGAAGT
>CALDHH010000170.1 GCA_937941575.1 uncultured Alphaproteobacteria bacterium
TAAATCTTGTCTTGTTATTGATCTAGCAATTGAATCAGCGATTTCATCCACAGCTTTATTTCGCAGGCCTGTGTAATTACGACTACCATTTCTATCCGCGGCACCACTACTCCAATAATTCATCTGCTCATTTCCAGGGGAGAGGGAATTTGTCCATTTATATAGAACCATATCATAATCAAACTCATCCAAACGGCCAGAGAATTGAGAAGAATCAACTACTCTGATATTCGCAATAATACCCAGTTTCTTTAGATTATTTTGAAATGATGATACTAGTTTCTTTTGTAATGGTGAATTTAGTAATATCTCGAATTTGAATTCAACTCCGCTATCCTCATTTACCAAAATATTATCTTTGATAATCCAGCCAGAAGCCTCCAATAAATTCTTGGCTTTAATCATATTACTGCGGATACCGTTCTTGCTATTTGGTGATTGGTATATTTGATTAAAAACTTCTTTCGGCAAAATATCTTGGTATTTATTTAATATTTTAAGCTCATTTTGATTTGGTAATTCTCTGGCTGCTAGTTCTGAATTTGGAAAAAAGCTATCAATTCTCTTAAAAGCTCCATTATATAAATTCTTATTTACCCATTCAAAATCGAATACTAAATTTAAGGCATATCTAACATTTATATCTTGAAATAAATCACGCCTTGTATTGAAGATTAATGATTTTACTTGTTCTGGTCTTTGATGTTCTAATTCTTCTTTTACTATTCCATCTAAACCATTATAGGAGTTGAACCATTTCGTTGTGTCAAATTCACGGCGGAGATCATAATCCCCTGCTTTAAATGCTTCCAAAGCCACTGCATTATCACGGTAATAAATATATGAGATTTTATCAAAATTATAATGACCTATATTTATTGGTAAATCTTTTGCCCAATAATCCTGAGCTCGCTCATAAGTAATCCTTCTACCATTATCAACCTCTAATATTTTGTAAGGACCGCTTCCCAAGAAAGGATTCAAGCTAGTTGATTTAAAATCTGCTTCGCTGATTGCATGTTCTGGTAATACTGGCATCATTGATAAGATTAAGGCAGTTTCTCCATCATATCCTTCACCAAAGCTAAATTTAATTATCCTATCATCTATTCTGTCGATTTTATTGACCAATGAGTAAACTCGGCGACGAACGGGATGGCCAAAGTTTTTATACATTTTATGGCTAAATATAACATCATCAACATCCATTTTATGGCCATCATGGAATTTTGCATTATCGCGCAGATAAAAAGTAATTGATGATCTATCTTCTGGAATATCAATTTTTTCAGCAACCAAACCATATAAAGCAAATGGTTCATCCCAAACTCGAGCCATTAAACGATCATAAGTTAGCTGTAAACCTTTAGCCGATGTACCATTTATAATATGCGAATTCAAACTATCGAAACTGCCTTTTTGAGCATATTTAATCTCACCAGTTTTTATTGCATTTGGATCAGCATATTCCAGATGTTTAAAATCAGATTTATACTTACTTGCACCATGCATCGCAATTCCATGCATAACTTCTGCATTTACAGAGGTTATATTAATTAATAGGAATGCAACAAAGTATAATATTGGCATTTATGCGACTTTTTTATTTGCCTTTAGCAGCCCTGAGAACGGTTTTTTTGCTCTTGCTCCATCATGCGCAATCACTTCTGATGCAGCCATAGATGCAAGATTTCCAGATTGTCTTAGATCATAACCATTTGTATAACCATATAAGAAACCAGCAGCATAAGCATCACCAGCACCAGTTGTATCAAGTAATTCTACTGGTTTAACCGGATCAATATTTATAACTTCATTTCCTGAAATTACAATAGATCCTTTACCACCCCTTGTAACAACTGCAAGTTCACAGCTTTGAGATAGTAACTTAACCGCTTTATCAAAATCATCAGTTTCATATAGAGATAATAATTCATCTTCATTGGCAAATAAAATATCAACTTTTTCTTCGATAAATTTCATAAAGTCTTCTCTATGCCTATCTACGCAAAATGAATCAGATAAAGTTAATGAAACTTTGTTACCCGCATCAATTGCAATATCCGCCGCTTTATTAAATGCTTTTTTAGCAGGTTTTTTATCGAATAAATATCCTTCTAAATATATAACCTTTGCATTTTTAATCAATTCTTCGCTTAAATCTTTTTCACTTAAATCAGTACTCGCCCCCAGATATGTTGACATTGAACGTTCTGCATCTGGGGTAATCATTATAAAACATCTAGCAGTTGCTAAACCACCTGATACTAACTCATTTCTATATTCAACATTAATGTCTTTCATGTTTTTCTTAAATGATCTACCAAGTTTATCATCTGCAACTCTTCCTATATAACTTGATGTTCCACCGAATGATGCAATTCCAAATGCAGTATTTGCAGCCGAGCCGCCTGACATTTCTGTTGGTTTATCCAATGATTTATAAATTTCTTTAGCTTTATTTTCATCAATCAGAGTCATTGCCCCTTTATTGATTTTATTTTTAACTATAAATTTCTCTTCAACATGTGATAATATATCAACGATCGCGTTTCCAATACAAACAACATCAGTTTTAGGCATAATAAACTCCATTTAATTTAGCTATGAAAGAAAAACAATAATGGCACAAAAAATAAACATAGACCAGATTAATTTGATAATAGATTCAAGCTTGGAATTAGCAAGTGAGAGCAACTGGAGAGAAGTTAGTTTAGAAGAAATAGCCAGTAAATCTAAGCTAGAGCTTATCGATGTCAAAAAATACTTCCCAAATAAAACTGCAATAATCTTGGAAATATTCAAACGAATTGATGATGAAGTATTAGGCAACCATGATGAATTAGAAAGCGAAAGCGTAAAAGATCGCTTATTTGATGTCTTCATGGAGAGATTCGATGCTTTAAATGAAAACAGATCCGCAATTTTATCCATCTTAAATTCTATGGCTAAAGACCCAATTGCAACCATTGAAACCCTACCCAATTTTAAAAAATCAATGTTGTTAATGCTAGAGCTTGCTGGCATTGAAAACGGTAATATAATATCGGAGAAAACTAGATTTATCGGAATATCTGGAATCTATCTATCGGTATTAAGAATATGGATAGATGATGAAAGCGAAGACTTATCCAGAACCATGGCAGAACTGGATAAAAGACTTAGTCAAACAGAAGAATTTGTCAATAGCTTTAGCTTCCTTAATAAAAAAGTAATCTAGCCCAAATATAAAAAACCTTTATAAAACACTTTAATTAACAACTAAAAATGGTATGATCATTTTTTACTATTTACAGGAGTTGTTTTCATGCAAAATAAAAAAGGTTTTACTCTCGTTGAATTAGCTGTCGTGATGACAATTATCGGCCTTTTGGTTGGCGGTATATTAAAATTTCAAGAATTAAGAAAAAATGCTGAATTGCAACATACGATAAAAGCATTTAACGGTCTTATGGCTGGGGTTACATCTTTTAGAGATTTATATAATGGCCTACCCGGTGATATGGGTAAAGCGACTAGAAAGATTACTGGTTGCACTGCAGCAAATTATTGCATTGATGGCAATACAGACGGTAAAATAGGAATGACTACTGGAACGAACTGGATATGGTATCAAAGTCGCAGTAGTACACTACCTGAAGTAGAGACTACATTATTTTGGAAACATCTTTTTTTAGCTGGTTTTATAACCGGCATTAACCCCTCTTCTCAGCCCGGCACCCCAGATTTTGGTTCAACTCACTTCCCACTTCCAATGGGCGGTGGATTAATGGTTGCTTATCATGATAAATACGATGCTGATACTCCCCCTAATACCGGTGTTTCAGGGCATTTTCTACAATTAAGCAGCCGTGCTAGAGGCGGAAAAAAACAGCTAAGACC
>CALDHH010000171.1 GCA_937941575.1 uncultured Alphaproteobacteria bacterium
ACCTTGAAGGTGGCATAAATTATAAAGATCCAAATAAATGGTCTAAGATTGATGATAAATCTATTTCTAATTCAAAAAGAGATAAGCTTACAAAAACCACCATAAATACTATATTCAACTTCTTATCTTCAAAAAGAACCACAATTACCAAGACCGCTGGATCAGAAATTACTGAAATTGAAAAATTCTCTGAGATTGAAGATAAAGAAGAATTAATCTTAGCTCATGATAAACTGATTGCAGAAGGTGGCACGCCAGATAGAAATAAAATCTTTGCTTCGCCTATATCTTCTAATTATTCTAATAAGCTTGGTAAGTCGTATAAATTAAATATCGCAAGATAAAATTATTTAATTAAGCGAGCTGAATTGCTTCAAAGCATTTTATATAGTATAGTTTTTATTTTAATATATAAATTTAATTAGGTGTTCTATGTATATAGATAGAGTAAAGAGCAATATAGTAGGTAGATTAAATAATGCCATTCTTGAGAATAGAGCGGAAGACTTTCGAATTGCATTAGAAGATTTAGGCGATTTAATAGATAAAGAAATTGTTGCCAATGCAGTTGGATTCGCTGCAATGAGTAAAGATGTGGGTGCTGCCAAAGCATTACTAGATGCATTACCAGAATTTGATATTGACACAAAAAATGGCGCTGGTTTTACTCCATTAATGCTTGCTGCTTCATATAATTCAAGAGAAATGGTGGATTTGTTTATCAGCTACGGCGCAGAGATTACAGATAAGAATAACAAGGGTGAAACTGCATTAGATCTAGCAACTAAGAATAAAGAAGAGCTTGGCAAAGAATATTATAGGACAGAATATTCGGATGAAATTATTGATTGCTTAGAAATATTAAATGGTATAAAAAAAGTTGAGATCAAGAGAAAAGATTCTAAGCTAAACCAAAACAAAAATAGGAGTTTTTAAGATGAAATTAAATGAATTAACCCCAGCAGAATTTATGTGCGGAACTTGTGGTTGTGGTTGCCCAGCCGTTTTTGAAACAGAAGATAATGAATATGTTATCATTGGTAAAAAATTAACTGCCGCCGAAGAAAAACTACTTGAAGGTAGAATTGCAGATGATGAATTTGTAATTAAAGTTGATAGAGCAATGATTGACGATATTAAAAAATAGCTATTAATTGACATTTAATATGAAAAAGACTATAATCTTTTAATGAATAAAAAAAGAATTTTATCGATGTTTTTAGCAACTGCTGGATTAATTTCTGGTGGTTGTTCTTCTGTTTCTCGTTATCCTTTAAACCAAGAAATTAATACTCCAGAAATATCTGTTAATAGCCAATCAGTAGAAGCATCATTTGAGACAGTCAGTAAAACTGGTTTATTTAGAATTGATGGAACTAACTTTGTTTGTTCTGAAAATATTAATAGCTTTGATATAGGTATCCAAGAATTTCAGATACAAGCAAAGAATACAGATTTAATAATATTAGGGGATACTTCGCATATTAACCCAGAGATAAAGCAATTTGTTGCTGATAAGCAAGTATTATCAAGAATGAAATTATCTGGTGTCGAAGAAATATTATTAGAAATACCATTAGAGTTACAATGGATTGTAGATAATTATTATAGTAACCGCGATAGAGAAGAGCTTTCTTCTACCTTTAGGCGAGAGATATCTCTAGCAAGATATAAAGGCATGACAGATGAAGATTATGAGTTATCATATAAATCTTTTATTGATTTGATAGAAAATTCAAATTCGAGGGACATTGGAATTAAGGTTACATTTATTGATAGTAGCAGCTCTGTTTCACCCAAAATAAATGAAGAACAGAGTAATATGCTATTTGATATTTGGACAATTGCTAAGGAGACACGTTCTGAAACTTCTCAAGAGGTCATGCCCTTTTTAAATAGAAAACAGGCAAAATTTTTAAATTGGTATGATAAAGAATTTGAAAAATTAAGAATGAATGATGTAGGTTTAGCGAAAAGAGTAAAAGATGTAGTTTTAAAAAATTCGAGTAATAGAAAAAAAACAGTAATCTTATATGGAGCATCTCATATTACAAGGTCTAACCGCAAGGGCTTGGATGAGCAACTTAATAAACTTGGTGTAAATTACCGTGCAATAGAATTGCATAAATCCATTATTGAATATAATCATCATATAGAAGAATTAAAACAATATCCTTACTCAAACTCATTTGATAGTGCATTTTTGGTATTAGATGGATGTGCAAATCCAGATTTGTTACATGAAGGTAAGAATAGGATACCTATAAAATTACTTTAATATTAATTATTATTCCTAAGTATTTAAATCTATAAAATCACTATTTTTTAGGGCTTTATTTTCTGTATATGAGCTAATTAATTCTTCTAAAATAGTCTTCTGTTCAGTCGAGCCATTCTGTTCTTCGGCATTTTGTTTGCGAAGCTCGGATTGGGCTTGGATTTTTATCTGATTGGCGGCTTGGGCAACTTGGATATCGGCGGATGAGGGCTCGGCAGGGGCTAGAGCTGCTCTGGCAACTACTTCCATTTTTCTAATCGTGGCTTCTGGATTGCCATCAACTGGGCTTACATCTATTTGAACCTCGCCTGCAACGGCGTATTCTCTGCCATCTGGACCAGTTTCAGTTTCTAATTGAATGGCACCTGCATATGGACCACCGACTGTTTTATGGGCTTGTTCATGCGATCTAACTTCGCTATCACGTTGTTTCATCTCGCGGACTATCTTTTCTTCTTCTTCTGTTAATTCTGATGATCCTGTATCTTGGCTAGCTTCTTCTTGGGCGGCAAGTAAGGATGATTTATCGGATTTGGTAACTGGATTAACAGTTTTTGCACGGTCAATTTTGGTTGGTTTAGTTGTAATAGCTTCTTCCACCGCAACTTCTTGTTTAGAAGCTTGCTGGACGTTTATTGTACTCGTGATATTTGTGCTAAGCAAATTAATCATACCTTAATTATATCATATAGATAATTTAATGTACAATCGATCTCTTCAAACTTAATAAAAAAAAGAGCCGGATTAAGGCTCTTTTCTTTAAAATTTATAATATTTAAATTATTATAATGAAGCCATTTTAACTGCTGTATCTGACATACGGTTTGAGAAACCCCATTCATTATCATACCAGCTCATTATTCTAACCAATGTACCATCCATTACTTTTGTTTCATTTACAGCAAAGATTGATGAATGTGGGTCATGATTGAAATCACTTGATACTAATGGTTCATCGTAAAAACCAAGAACGCCTTTTAATGGACCATTTGCAGCCGCTTTAATTGCATTATTAATCTCTTCGATATTTGTTTCTCTATTCGCAACGAATTTTAAATCTACTACGGATACATTTGGTGTTGGAACACGCATTGAAACCCCATCAAGTTTACCATTTAATTCAGGCAATACACGACCAACCGCTTTGGCAGCACCAGTTGATGTTGGGATCATGTTTAATGCACCAGCTCTAGCACGGTGCAAATCACTATGCACGGTATCAACAATACGTTGATCACCAGTATAGCTGTGGATTGTAGTCATGAAACCATGTTTGATACCAACTGCTTGGTTTAGGACATGGGCAACAGGTGCCAGACAATTTGTTGTACAAGATGCATTCGATACAATTTTATGATCGGCAGTTAGCTGATCAGAATTAACTCCATAAACAACCATTAAATCTTCGTCAGATGAAGGAGCAGAAATTAGAACTTTCTTTGCACCAGCTTGGATATGTAATGAAGCATCTGCTTTTTTAGTAAAGAAACCAGTACATTCCATTGCAATGTCAATATTGTGCTCAGCCCAAGGTAAATCCGCAGGATTGCGCTCATTAGTCATCAAAATATCATCACCATTAACGGTTAAGATATCGCCTGATAATGATACATCCGCTGGAAAACGTCCATGTACTGAATCATATTTAAGCAGGTGTTTTGATGTTTCATCTGGTGATAAATCATTAATAGCGATTACTTTTATATCCGTTCTACCAGATTCGTAAATCGAGCGTAAAACCATACGGCCAATACGACCAAAACCATTAATTGCAACTCTTACTGTCATTTTTTTCTCTCCCTAGATTTTATAATAACTTTATATATTTATAACCACATATTTGAACTATTAAAAGGATTAATCAAGTTTCTTTTTTGAAGTGTTTTTTGATTGTCTTGTTTAATAGATATAAAGCAATTAATAATCCTGCTGTTGCGGATAATGTATTGATTGTTGGATAAAATAGACCCTGTAATAGATCTGTGCTGTTTGCTATGTTTTTATTACTTAGAAGAAGAACTGATTTTATCTCTATAAATTTGTGAAAAACTGTTGGTATAGCGATATACATGACAATTAAATACAACATATTTTTATAAAATAACCGTCCTTTTTTACCAAAGTAATTATTTATAGAGATAATATATAAAAAGGCAAAATCTCTTAATATAAACATCAAAATAGAGAAATATAGGAATAGCTTATTAAGGCTATTTGTCTCTTCTAACTGATAGGTTAAGCCAAATATCAAAGTAATTGAAATAGCTATAAATGTAGGAATGAACATTGGCATATTTTCAAAAACTTGCTTCTTGTTTTTGTTTCTTAGATTATATATGAATCTTTTGACTAAATTTAAATCATCAACTTCTCTACAAAAGCTGTAATAGGTAAATACTAATAATATATATGATACAGTCAACAGGTTAAGACCATTATTCCTACCAATTATATTATCAAAACCGGCTATTAAAAAAGAAGTTGATATAGCGAAAATAGTCCAAGCAATTGGAGTTACTTTATACTGTAATTTCTTTCTAATAACTCGATAGCTTCCAAATAAAGCCCAAAACAAGAAAAACAATATGGTGGATAATGTTAGGCTAAGAGCATTAAATTTATAATCATACCAATTTATTGTACTAACTTTATTAGCTATCCCCGCATCAAATAGTAATTCTTGTAATTGTAGGCTATAGATTTGGCTAATTAACCAAGTTGTGATTAATATTCCTATAATATTACGGTTGCTGATTTTCTCTGTTCTTTCATTACCCGTTGGGATAGAGAAAAAGAATACGATGGCTTGCCCAAATATAACCGTTATAAATATATATGCTGAAAATTTTATTAGCTGAAGCAGGGATAGATCAATTTGAATTCCCTCTAAACTACTTGCTTTTAATTTATTTAACTGTTTTCCGATAAAATTATCTTTGGCAAAACCTGAATTATATACAATATCCTTAATATCTTGCCCCATCACATAGGTGGAGATTATAAAGATTGCCAATGCAATAAACCCCAGATACCAAACATATGAAATACCGCCTAAGAATTTACCAAAGGTTATTTGCCAAGCCGATGCAGAGGACATTCTTTGGAAATCCCAAGTGTTATTATTAATTTCATTTTGAATGCCTGAACTACCAGAGGACATACCAAATAGGACCGTTACAACATAAAAGACAAAGAAGGAAGTTATTGATAATGCCATAATGCTGTTATCAAACATTAGGAATATTGGGAATGCAATTAACGCGATTAGGAAAGGCATTACCAAAGCATTGCTAGATGAGAAATTTAACCATATATTACGGGTTAGTTCAGGATTGACTATTTTCTGCATTATTCTTCTCCCTTATCTTGGGCTAGTTTCATATATTCTTCTTGTAGAGTTTTGGCAATCACTTGGAAGCCAGATATTTTGGCACCATTGGTAATTAGGTTAGATAATATCTCTTGTTCTTTTATATTGCTATCTAGGCTGATGATTAATTCATTATCAGATTCTTGGGTGATTTCTAAACCATCCATTTTATTTAATAGATTTAAATCTTTTTTGCGAATTTTCTCAAAATTGATTTTTACATTTGTTTTTTGTTCGGTTTGATTATCGTTTAAGGATACTTGTTTAACGATTTTACCGTCTCTAATTACGATCATATCAGTACAATAATCTTCTAATTCAGCCAAGATATGCGATGATACAATTATGGTCATTCCTTGTGCATGTAGGTTTAAGATTAGCTTTGATAAAGCATGTCGGGATTCTGGATCCATACCAGATGCAGGCTCATCCAGAACTAAGAATTTTGGATTGCCGATTATTGCTAGTCCAATTCCTAATCTCTGTCTATATCCACGTGATAGAACTTCTGATTTTTGGTCTAAATATTTAGTAACTCCAACGATCTCTGCGATTTCATTTACTTTGTCATTAACTAGATTATCAGGAACTTTATGCGACCAAGCCATGTGGGTTAAGCTTTGCTTAACGGTTAAATTATCATATAGACCAAAGAAATCGGATAAATATCCAGTGATAGAATGAGCTTTCCTTGGATCTTCAAATACATCAATTCCATCTAATATTATCTGACCAGATAGTATTGTTTCTAAACCAATTATTGAACGCAATAGGGTAGTTTTACCTGCGCCATTCGGGCCAACAAGGGCAATTATGCCACCAGACTCAATTTCAAAATTAATATCATGTAATATATGGGCATTCGCGTATTCGAAATTTAAATTCTTAACTTTTAAAATAGACATTTTTAACCTTTGATCTTATTTGAATTAAATGCATTTTATCTTATTCATTGTGCAATATCAATAAACTAACTAAACTCTTTAACCATGATAGAGAATATATTAAATAAAATGCGTAATATCCCAATTGGTAATGAAATTATTGGCTGGGCATCAGAGCATAATATAAAGATTGAATTCCAAAATCAAGATGATGAGGGGAAATATCATCCAGATACCAATATTATCACATTAAGCCCAGAATATAGCGATAATGAATTAATGGTGGCCTTGGCACATGAGCTGCGACATGCTTGGCAAGATAAACAAGTAGATCTACAAAAATACCAAGGTAATATTTACGCAGAAATAGTATTTAGAAATTTTGCAGAGGCTGATGCATTCTCATTCCACAACTCATTTGCTATCGTTGCATCGGGCGCATTAGAAGATAATAGTTTTCTTGCAAAAATAGATAGTAGCTATATCAGTATAATAAATGAAGTATTAGGGCAAGATAGCCAAGATTCAAGTGTAGAAAACCTTCGAGCAAAATTATTTGAGCAATATTTTATTGGAGAACACTCAATCAGATTAGTATATGAAGAAGGTTATTTCCTACATTTGAAAGAAAATTTAGAGCATATCAAAACAATGTCAGGGATATTTGAACAAGAAGATGTAATTAAATTAGAAAAATCAGACCTGCACCATTTCGGAAAAACTGATTTTAATCAGGATAGTAGTAATTATTTAGATAGGTTAGATATTCTTACAAATGATTATTTAGGCTTTAAATATACTGGCTTGGATGAGATTGTAGATAAATATTCCGATATCTCGAACCATAAAAATATCAGAGACTTAATCTAAAATAGTTGATTTTTATTGTAAGTTATGTAATATATATCTATGCAGAAAATTACGGAACAGGATAAAGCAAATAAGCTAGACGAATTATTAAAAGACTTCTCTGAGGTTTCTTTAGGGAAAAAACTGCTAAATTGGGCAGCAAGAAATAATGTCACTATCAAAGTTGAACCACATCAATATTTTGGTATATTTGATAAAGCTAATAATTGCGTTACAATTAGCTATTACGCTGACCCTGCTGAATCTATGGTGGCATTAGCTCATGAACTTCGTCACGCTTTTCAACATAGTGTTGTTAAATTAGATAAATATGATGGTAGCTTTTATCCAGCGGTGATCTTAAATGCCTTTGCCGAGGCTGATGCTTTATCATTCCAAAATATATTTGCTTTAATGGCAGCGGATGAAACAGGGAATAATCAGTTCCATAAAATGATTGATGCTGGTTTTATTAAGGTAATTAATAAATTATTGGAACAAGATGCCAGTATTGAAGAATTTAGAGCTGGTTTATTTAAAGAATATTTTATCAATTCTAATGAGATGCGAATTACCAATGAAGAAATATATATAGAAAACTTAACTGATTTAATTTACCAAGAAAATTTGAGCGATATATTAAGAATCGAAAATAAGCATATTTATAAGAACTTAGAAATAAAAGATCTGAGGCATTTTGGTTTAATTGGTACAGAAACCGATGGTAGCAACTATTTCGATGGTAATATAGATATTAAAGATGATCTATATTTAGGCTTTGAAATAAAGGAGTTAGATGATTTAGTTAAAACTGCTGAAAGAAAACTGGTTGTAAAAAGCCCTAGAAAGGTAGTCTTTTAGTGGAATGAAAGGTATAAAAACTTTGACAATATATGAAAAATGGACTATAGTTCAGCATGAAGTTTTAAGCATGTGCTAAATATTATAATTATTATGGCGTTTATAGATATATAAGGTTTTAAGTAGCTGAATTTTGTTATATATTCTATGTCATCTTAATGGAGATTCGATGGATACTGAATTTATTAATATAAATGACGATGAAAATAATGCTCAATCGCCAAATGAATCTGAATCTAAAAAAGGCGTGAATGCTTTTTCTAGCTCGGCAAAGAATGATATATTAAAGCGCGAGAGAACTTTAATGGATGTATCTGACTTTGTTCAGAGAAGAGCAGATATGATATCTGCGCATTTATTATTACCAATATATTCAAAAGTTGCCTATATGGCTTGTGGCGATGGTGAATCGGTCTATGCTTTGGCTTTATCTAATCCAAGAATTGAATTCATTGGTATTGATCCAAATCAGATTAATATTAAAAAAGCTAGAAAATACTATGTTCTGCCTAATCTTTCTTTTAGACAGGGTGATATAAGAATACCAGATTTCCAAGATGAATCTTTGGACGCTATTATCAATTCCAACATATTACACAAAGTATATTCTTCTGATCCGGATGATACGGATGAGAGTAATTATGATACTGAAGATGTAGTTGATTTATTCTCGGCCCAAATGCCTAAATTAAAAACGGGTGGGGTGATGCTGGTTGATGATTACATGATGCCTAAACGGGATGAATATGTTTTATTAGAATTTCCACAAAGCTCAGAAGAACAGGAAAGTGGTACAACTCCGATGACAATGTCGGATGCGGATTTATTGGTTCACTTTTCCCAAACTGCAAGACCTTCTGAATCTGGTGGTTGCGAGGGGTTCTTCCTTGAAGAGGTTCTGGCAAAAAGAGACGATACGAGATTATTTAGATTGCATCATAAATGGGCTTTGGAATTTATCCATAGGAAAGATGACAGAGATATTTGGAAAGATCATCTAAATACTGAGTTCACATTCTTCACCTATAATGATTATCAGCGTGAATTTGCAAAATTGGGTATGAGAATGGTATATACCGCACCATATTCCAACCCTTGGGTAGTTAAAAACAGATTTCAGGGTAAGTTCCAATTATATAATGAACAAGGCTTGTCTTTGGCAACTCCTGCGACAACTTTCTTTGTCATTGCCCAAAAAATGGGTGAGAATGAAAGCTTGATCTTGGAGGAAAGAAGACCAACAGGACAATCTGCCAACGCAATTGATATTATAACTGTTAGAGATAAAGAATCTGGTGAAATCCAAGAGATCGCAAGACGTCCTGGTGAATACGCAGATGTTATACCTTATAGAGTAACTAGAGATGGTAGATTATGTATCTATGTTAGAACTGGTTACCCAAGGCCAATTATTAATGCCGTATCCAGAGGAAGCCCAAATTTAGATGGCAAACACTGGTCTGGTCACTTGATTGAGCCAATCACAATGGATATTTCATCTCTGGGTGATGATGTTGATGAGAATATGCAAGCTATCATGAGCTTTATGCAGAATTATGCCAGTTTGGAGATTAATGATCCAAATAGAATTCATTTGGGAACCACGTATTTCCCAGCTCCTGATATGATAGAAGAAGCCATTGAACCAGTATTTATGAAAGTAAATAGACCAAAGGATAGAAGCTGGGAAATTGAAGGCGATGATGAAGACGGTTTTGATTCAACAACTGGCTATATCATGGAATTATCGGCCGAAGATATTATCAGAGCCTCACAAATTGGGCTGCTACCAGAACCAAGATTAGAATTGCACGTATATGATTTAATGCGTCGTCATAATATTGCTCCACCGAAATGGATTGGAGAGACTATGCCACAGCTTGGTAAAATAATGGTAAACCCACTGCACCCAGAAGAAATTTTGGCAGCAGCAGAATCTAGAAATTTCGTTGAAGATGAAAGCTTGCCTAAAAAAATGCATGCAAAACGTTCTGTCTTTGTCGAAGAAGGCAAAGTGGGTAGAACTACTAGAGGTCTATCGTCACAGGATCTAGAATTTGTAGTTACCGAAGATGGTATTAAAAACATGGCTGTTGTTATGCCTTTGACTAAAAACTGGGATAATAGCCTTTTGGTTGCAACAAAGCCGCAAGTAATGTCTGTCCCACAAAGAATGGGTGGCGATGGCGTAATGATAAATGTGCCAAGCTATGAGTTACCAAATGATATAAGAAATATCGATGAAGCAAAACAATATATCGGTAGAATATTTGGCGTTGGCCCAGATAGGGTTGGGCAATTGGGCGAGAGCTATTTTACCCATGTTGGAATGATGGCACAAAGAATTTACCCATTTGTGGTTGCAATGGATGGTGAGGCAAGTGATCAGCCTGATTGGAATTACACCAATATGAATTATCTACCTTATCTATTATATGGTTTTGAATGTTTTACTGCTACATTCATTACGACTTTGGCGCGGGTACAAATGTCTTTGTCGAATAATCCAAATGTTGCGTTTAATCTTGATACGGATTTGAAACATAAGAAATTAAAGCTAAATACAGAAAAATTTGAAATTTCAAAAAATGTGGAAGATAAATATAAAGCAATTCCATCAAGATTAATGGGCGAGAGAGAGCCTATGAAGATTGAAAAGGTAAAATCGATCCAAAATGATGCAACTGTATTACAGAATGAGAATGATATCTTTGAAAAAGATTCCTTAAGGGATTTAGATATTAATTTAGAACCTGCCTTCGTCTTGGAAGAACAAAGAAATATCCAAAAAGAATCCAAGGATATATTCAATGCCGAGATCTCAGATCTTACATCAGATATGGAAGATATGGATTTATTCCCAGTTAATGGCACAGAGGTTGTTAAAAACTCAGAACCATTAAAAAACAACCTACATGCAAAAGTAAAAGACATGCATAAAAGATTATCAGGTAGAGACATGATAGATAAAATCATGAACCCAACCAAAGAGCCAGACACTCCAAAAAGTAAAAACGATAGTGGTGGAATTAAGAAAAGATCTGGTAAGAGATAAATAAAAAAAAGCCTGATGAATTTATCAGGCTTTTTATTAAGATAAGCCCATTTATATTAGGTTTAGAATCGTATATTATCGTAATTATGAGTGGTATAGAGATATTTGATACAAGTTTAATTCTTGGTAATAGAAAAAGAATTCAGGATGGTTTTCCTGAATATGATTTTCTGCATAATGAAGTCTTACAGAGGCTGGATGAAAGATTTTTGGATGTGTCCCGGGATTTTGTAAATATCTTGGAGATTAGCTCAAGAAAGAATCTAAAATCAGATAATGCCAAATTCTATGATTTATTAGAAAATAGGGAAGTTTTAAATATAGATAAATCTTCTTTGGATTGTGTGTTTAGTAATTTAAACCTGCATTGGATCAATGACCTACCTGGAGTTTTTATTCAAATAAATAATATCTTAAAACCAGATGGCATGTTTCTGGCATCAGTTTTTGGCGGTGATAGCTTATCGGATTTAAGACAGGCATTAATGCAAGCCGAGATGGAAATATCAGGAGGAGTGAGCCCAAGAATATCGCCATTCATTGATATAAAAGATATGGGTGCATTAATGCAAAGAGCAGGTTTTGCCTTGCCAGTAGTAGATAGCGACACAATAACGGTTGAATATAGTGATATATTTAAGCTGATGAAAGATTTAAAGGGAATGGGCGAGGGTAATTGCCTAAGCCAAAGGCGTAAGAATTTTACTCCGAAAGCAGTATTTGATAGGGCGGCTGAAATTTATCCAAAAATAAATGGAAAAATAGAAGCAAAATTTGAGATATTATATATAATCGGTTGGAAGAAACATAAAAGCCAACAACAACCAGCAAAACGTGGTACTGGTCAAATTAATCTATCGGAAATCTTAGAGTAGTAATCATGATAAAAATAGAAGTAATACCTGCATTAACCGATAATTACATCTTTGTTATTTACGATGATAAAGATAAATGGGCTGCGGTTATCGATGCTGGGGAAGCTGAACCAGTAATTGATTTTTTGGAATTAAATGATTTAAACCTAACCCATATTTTAAACACCCATCACCATCATGATCATATTGGTGGTAATTTGGAATTATTGGCCAAATATAACTGCAAAATAATCGGCCCTGCCAGAGAAATCACTAGAATAGCAAATATGGATATTTTGGTAAAAGAGGGGAATGTTATTAATGTAAATGGTTTAGAGCTCGAGATATTTGAAACTCCAGGCCACACAATGGGTCATATAATCTTCTATTGCCAAGAATTATCAGCCGCTTTCACAGGCGATGTAATATTCTCAATCGGTTGTGGTCGCCTATTTGAAGGTAGTGCCGATGATATGTTTGGATCTTTGTCAAAAATTAAGAACTTCC
This sequence comes from uncultured Alphaproteobacteria bacterium, assembly GCA_937941575.1. Taxonomy (GTDB): domain Bacteria; phylum Pseudomonadota; class Alphaproteobacteria; order Micavibrionales; family CSBR16-224; genus CALDHH01. The sequence continues at coordinate 12,659 of CALDHH010000171.1, forward strand.
CAGATGATACCACAATCTATGCCGCCCATGAATACACAAAATCCAATATCAAATTTGCTATGACCTTAGATGGTGATAACGAATATTTAAACAAATATAAATTACAAGTCGATAGATGGCGAGTGGATGGAAAACCAACAATCCCATTCAGTCTAAAACTAGAAAAAAAAGCCAATCCCTTTTTATTAGCGCAAAATAGTAATGAATTAAAAATTATTCGGGATAAGAAGGATAGTTTTTAGCAATATCTTTATAGTAATTTGTTTAAAATAATTGACTTATTGTTAGGATTGGGCTATTTTATTTAGCTATGAAAAATAAAATCAATAAAATAACTAAAGAGCTAGGAAGATTCTCTGAAGGTAGAGATCTACTGGATTGGGCTAAAGATAATAATGTAAAGATAGAAGTAGATGAACAGATGGAAGGTCCAGCTGTATTTAATCCCAAAGGGAATATTATATTTATAGGGGATATTAATAACAAGCTGAACTCTGCAATAATACTGGCCCATGAATTAAGGCATGCTTTTCAACATAGTCAGGTTAGTTTTCTTAAATATCAGGTAAATTTACGCTCTAACATCATTTCAATGCTTATTGCAGAGGCAGACGCTTTCTCCTTTCATAATAGTTTTGCTGTTAAAGCAGCCATTGAGACTAAAGATGCGGGACCATTAGAAGTTGAGGCTTGTTGTGCAAATTTACTTGAAATAGCAAAAAACTGCCTAGAAGGTGATGAGCTTGATTTCAAAAAATTAAGGCTAACTTTATTTAAAGAATTCTTTACTAGGGGTTTATCTTCAAAATACGAAGATATTTATTGCAATGAAGTTTCTATAAATGCTGATAAATTAGGTAAAAAGGAATTACTTATTTTAGCAAAAGAATACAAACATAATGATCTGGATTTCAATGATTTAAAACATTTTGGCCTTGTGTCTTGTGATGTAAAATCTGGTGACTATATCAAAGGTAAAATCAACTTTGAAAATGAAATTGCTAAAAAGTTTTCAAATGTTGGTTTGGAAAGTTTAATAAAGTCTTATGAAGCCTTCATGCTTAATAATAAGAAGAAGACAAATAATAGAAAAATTGTATCAGGTAAAAGGTTTTAATTATAAATTATCCTGAACTAACTCAACAACTTTATCGGATGTAATTCCAAAATGTTCATATAGAACATCAGCAGGAGCGGAATCGCCAAAGCCTTCCATACCAACGAATATTCCATCAATTCCAATATATTTTTCCCAACCAAATTTAACCGCTGCTTCAACTGCAACTTTTAAACTATCATTACCAAGAAGTTGCTTTTTATATGCTTTATCTTGTTGATCAAATAGCTCGAAACTTGGGATAGAGATCACTCTAGTACCAATACCTTTAGCTTGTAATTTATTCATGGCATCTACTGCAATTTCAACTTCGGAACCTGTGGCCATGATTGTTACCTTTAATTCGCCTTCGGCCTCACGCATTATATATGCACCTTTAGCAGATAGATTATTATCAGTATGAACATCACGCAAAGTCGGTAAACCTTGTCTAGTTAATGATAAAATACTTGGGCCATTGGAATTATTAATTGCGATTTGCCATGCTTCCGCAGTTTCTACTGCATCGGCTGGGCGTAATACCAATACATTTGGCATTGCACGCAAGGATGATAGATGTTCAACAGGTTGATGAGTTGGACCATCTTCACCAAGACCAATTGAATCATGGGTCATAACAAAGATTGATCTGATCTGCATTAATGCGGCTAATCTTATTGATGGACGACAGTAATCGGTGAAGCTCATAAATGTTCCACCATATGGAATAAAGCCTTTATGGATGGCAATACCATTCATTATTGCAGCCATTGCATGTTCACGCACACCGTAATAAATATAGCTTCCGTCATAATTGCCTTTGGAAATAATGCCCATATCTTTGATCAATGTAAGATTTGATCCAGTTAAATCCGCAGAACCACCAATCAATTCAGGTGCAATAGGGACTAGCTTTTCCAATACCATACAAGAAGATTTTCTAGTCGCAGGGCTAGGCTTAGTTTCAGATAATTCTTTTTTCAGCGCATTAATTACTGGTTCAATAACTGTTTCAATATTACCGCTTAATGCTTGGTCAAATTTTGCTCTAGTATCGCTATTTAAATTATCTAATCTTAACTGCCAAGCTTTTCTAGTCTCTGCACCATGTCTACCAACTGAATTCCAAGCTTCTAATATATCAGCTGGGATTTCAAATGCTGGATGTGGCCAATCTAGATTTTCTCTTGCACCTTTGATCTCTTCATCACCAAGCGGTGAACCATGAGAAGATGAACTTCCTTCTTTGGTAGGTGCTCCGTAACCTATTTTAGTTTTACAACAAATTATGCTTGGTTTATCAAGGCTGTTTTGGGCTTCTAATATTGCAGAAGTAATGGCTTTTTCGTCATGGCCATCAACTTTAAATACATCCCAACCATATGCTTTGAAACGAGCTTCGGTATCTTCAGAAAATGATAGATCAGTTTTACCATCAATTGTAATGCCATTATCATCATAAAGGGCAATCATTTTACCAAGCCCTAAATGGCCAGCGATTGAACATGATTCATGGCTAATACCTTCCATTAAATCACCATCACCAAGCATTACGTAAGTATAGTGATCTGATATTTCATTGCCAAATCTGGCTTCCATCATTGCCTCTGCCAATGCCATACCAACTGCGGTTGATAAACCTTGTCCAAGTGGACCTGTGGTCATTTCAATGCCGTTTTCTTGGTCAATCTCTGGATGTCCTGGTGTTTTACTGTGTAATTGGCGGAAATCTTTGATTTCATCCAATGTCATGTTTTTATATCCTGTCATATATAATAGAGAATATAAAAGCATTGAACCATGCCCACCAGATAGTACAAATCTATCTCTATCAGGCCAAGTTGGATTACTTGGATCAAATTTTAAGAATTTAGAGAATAATACAGTTGCAACATCGGCCATTCCCATTGGCATTCCGGGATGTCCAGAATTTGCTTTTTGTACTGCATCCATTGATAAAGACCTGATTGCATTGGCCATTTGTTTATGAGTTACCGTTTCAACAGAGCTATCGGTTGCAGTATTTAAAGACATTATATTCTCCCAAAATTTATTAAACTATGAAGCATTTAAAATGCCTTGTTCATTGGGAAAGGTCAATTAAAATATATCAATTAAATCCCTTGCCTGAATCAGAAAATCTATTGTAAAATTAAGTTTCAACCAAATAGAGAGTATTAAGATGAGCTTAAAACATAGGTTACAAAAAAGAGAACCTGTAATTACAGAAGAGATAATCATTCCTGTAAAAGCGGATAATAATTCAAAATCTGGTAAGTTGCCTTATATTTCTTATGCCGTTATCTTTTTGGTATTAATAATTACTGCTTACTTAATTATTAAATAAACCTATCTAGCTGACCCAAATTTACTGCGATAAACATGCATGCCTTCCATTACTCTTTGGACGTAGTTTCTGGTTTCATAGATCGGTAATGATTCCGACCAATCGATGAAATTCTCATCACTCATATTCTTTGGATCGCCAAATTTAACTTTCCATTTATCCGATCTTCCAGGTCCTGCATTATAGGCAGCAATAGCAAGCGGATAACTGTTATTATATCTATCCAACATCTGCTTTAAATATGAAGAACCTAAGGTCACATTATATTTAGCATCGGTACTTAACCTCGCTGTATTTGGGATCATTCCTTTTTTTCTAGCAACTTCTTTGGCAGTCGCTGGCATTAATTGCATTAAACCTCTTGCTCCAGCTGGGCTATGTGCATCCAAATCGAAATTACTTTCTTGACGGATTAGTGAATGAATTAATGCTTTCTCTGGAGCTCTTGGAACATTATTTAAGATTGGATAACCTTCATTCATCAATAGAACTTTATTTTTGCTCATTGTTTTCTTGGCTGTGAAAACCCCGTGATGTGTATGCCCTAATTTAGTTGCAGTATGAGCAATCAAAGCATAATCATCAGCAGTCTTGGCATTTGAATATAATTTCCAATAGAAAGGATCAACATATTCAGATAAGCCAGCTGATTTTAAGAAATAGATTACACGTACCATTTCATCTTTTCTAAAATTAGTCAGCTTTTCTGGATTTGGGCTAACTCTTTTATTGCTAAAACTGGCTGGTCTAATACCATTTTTTTTCATAGCGTATTGACCGTAGAATGTAGTTGGATATTGAGCAGCTTGGGCATAGTAATTTGAAGCTTGAGCTTTATTACCCATTGCTTCGTAACTTCGACCTAACCAATATTGAGCTCTAGATAGGCTTAGAGGTGAGGTTGCTTTACTATTAATTTTACTGAAATGCTGTGCTGCACGTTTTGGATTTTTTAAAAAACGCAAAGCTAACCAACCAGATACCCATTCAGCTTGAATTTCTGCAAAACCAGTATTCTGTTTATGCTTTGATGCGATGTTATATGCAGCTCTATAATTTCTATCTTCTATATATCGTCTAGCAATAATATGGCGCTCTCTCCACATTAGTTTGTTTTTATCACCAAGGCTGCTAATTGAGTTTAATAGCTCGACAGCACCAGAATTGATATATTTCTTACGACGCCATTTTGCTCTCTCATATAATAGTGCAGGATCAGCTTTTAAATGTTTAGGCACTCTGGCAAGATCGGCATCGACATTCTTTGATCTTTTTGCCAATGATATGCGGGCTTTACCGACTAATGCATCATTTCTTGGGGCGTAAGGTAGGATCGCTAATGCATCACCATAACGACCAGCCCAGATTAAACTATCCAGTCTTTTTGCATGGCTTTGTTTGGAGATTAAATGGCCATATTTTTTAACTACATTACTGGTGCTATCCAAGTTTATATTATTCCAAAGTTTTGATAGCTCGGATTTAGCCATGCTAGAATTACCTGTAGATAACAATGCATCGATATATTTTACTAAGCCTTTTTCGGTCTGCGGTTTATGTTTAGAAAACCACTCTATTGTTTTTTTACTAGATATAATATCAGGAAAATCTTTCTCTGCTCTTAACTCTAGGGCTCTTTGTTTTGGCCAGTTATTAGCTTTATTTAAAAAAGAGCTGATCATGTGGAAATTTGCAGGGCGTGATTTATCTTGTAAATATGCCCAACTCACAATATTTTTAACAACTGGGTCAGATGATCTTTTTGCCAATTGCTGAGCCGTTTGCCATTTGCCTGATGATACTGCTTTTAAAGCCATCTGCCATGGTTGAGCAGCAAATGATGAAGTTGATTTAATTGTGCTAATAGTTATAAAAAATACCGCAAATATAATGATAGACTTGCGACACAGAAGATTACAGTCTATAATTCTTGCACAATTTAAATTTCGGAGAAAAACATGTTTAAAGGTTCTTTTGTTGCACTTGTAACCCCATTTACCAAAGAAGATAGTTTCGATAAGCTTGCTTTTGAAAAACTTGTTGAATGGCATATTGAAAATGGTACGCATGGTCTGGTTCCTTGTGGTACGACGGGTGAATCTGTCAATCTATCTGATGATGAGCATAAAGAAATTGTAAAAACATGTATAGAGATTTCTGATAAAAGAGTACCAGTTATTGCAGGCACAGGATCAAATTCAACTGCAAAAACAATTAAAGCTACTAAAACCGCAGAAGAATTAGGGGCAGATGCTGCCTTAATCGTGGTTCCATATTATAATAAACCTTCTCAAGAAGGGCTATACCAGCATTTCAAGAAAATTCATGATACAACTAATATTCCAATTATCTTATATAATGTTCCAAGTAGGACGGTAACGGATATCTCTGTGGAGACAGTTTTAAGGCTTAGTAAATTACCAAGAATAGTCGGCATTAAAGACGCATCACCAGATTTATCGAGAGTATTAGATATCAGAGATGGCTTAAAAAGAGATGATTTCTGTTTGTTATCTGGTGAAGATGCAACGATTGCTGCATATCTAAATCAAGGCGGTGATGGCTGTATTTCTGTATCAGCAAATATTGCGCCAAAACTTTGTGCGGAACTGCATAATGCTTGGCAGGCTGGGGATTTAGCAGAGTTTAATAGATTACGTGATTTATTGGGTCCAATCCATGATATCTCATTTGCTGAACCAAGCCCAGCAGTACCAAAATACGTTTTGGCCAAAGCAAATAAATTAGAGAATTTAATAAGATTACCGATGCTGCCAGTAACTGATGCAATCAAGAGTAAAATTGATAATGTCGTGAAAGCAATAGGGTTATAATCATGGCAAAAGATGTAAAAGATAATGGCAGTATTACAATTGCTAGAAATAAAAAAGCCTATCATGATTATTTCGTTGAAGAGAATATCGAAGCTGGCATAATGCTGAAGGGTACGGAAGTAAAAGCTTTGCGCTTGGGCGGGTCTAGTATCAAAGAAAGCCATGTTGGTGAAATGGAGGGAGCATTATATTTATTCAATGCCCATATCCCAGAATACGGTAAAGCAGGTAGGTTCTTACAACATGAATTAAGACGCCCAAGGAAATTATTATTACACAAAAAAGAATTAAATAAATTAATCGGTTCAATCCAAAAAAAAGGTGTAACAATAATGCCAACTGCCCTTTATTTTAATCGAAAAGGTTTGGTTAAATTATCAATCGGTGTTGCCAAAGGTAAGAAGCAGCATGATAAACGCGAAGTTGAAAAAAATAGAGACTGGCAGAGAGATAAAGCAAGAATAGTTAAAGAAAATAATTAAAGGTATTTAAAGTGAATAGAAGTTTATTAGAAGAATTTAATAGATTTATTGGCAAGGAAGTTAAAGTAAATACTGAAAAAGTAACTCGCCGTGGTAAAGAATATGGTATTTTTAAATTAGATAAAGACGACCCAATAATTAAAGAATTAAAAGAAGCATTAGAAGAAAATAAGCAAATCTTGGTACCTATGCTATCCGTCGACCACCCAAATCCAAATCCAAGAGCGAATGTAGTTAATGCCGATATAAAGAGATCTAGGGATGGAGTTTGGAGAATTACTAATATTTCTTATGCTAGGTAGATTAACAATTAATTATTAATTATTTGGTATTATTTGAGCATATGTTTAATTAATTTAATGGAATACAGTCATGAATATTTATAGAGAAAAAGGTTTTACATTAGTTGAGCTAGCAATTGTAATGACAATTATTGGCCTGCTTACCGGAGGAATTTTAAAAGCTCAGGCAATGATTAATAATGCAAGAATTACCACAACAATTGCACAAGTTGATTCATATAAAGCAGCCTTGACAATGTTCCGTGATAAATATGGTCAATTACCAGGTGATATGAGTTTGGCGACGACTAAATTACCAAATTGTAATGCAGCGAATAGCTGTTCAAACGGTGATGGTAATTCAGAAATAGGGGTTCCATATATTATTTGGAATTCAGTAGATTCAGCTATTGATTCAGAGAATGTTCAGTTCTGGAAACATTTGGCAATGTCTGATTTAATCACTGGTATAAATATAAGCTCTGGCGCAAGGGAGTGGGGCGCTACTCATCCTGTATCAAAATTTGATGGTGGTTTTCACGCAATGTATGCAGGGCCTAGATATACTCCAAGACATGATAATCAAGGCACAATGGTTGTAATGAAATCATCAATCGCAGGTACGACTAGATATTCCACAAGGGGTGCGATCTCTGCAAAACATGCAGGAAAGATCGATAGAAAAATGGATGATGGTAAACCATTCTCAGGTCATATGATTTCAATAAGCAGTTTATGGTCACAAGGTTGTAATTGGGATTACGCTGATACGTCCTGGTATGATGAGACCGTCGATCAGAAAAACTGTGAATCTCATTTTAAACTTGGGTTGTAA
>CALDHH010000172.1 GCA_937941575.1 uncultured Alphaproteobacteria bacterium
AATGCTTGATATACCTACATTATAACAGGTATTTTGTCAAATTCAATGATGCGAGAATATGTCTTCTTCTGCCCAGCCAGAGATATCTAAAACCGCGCGATGTGGTAAGAAATCAAAACAAGCATTCGCAATTTCTACTCTGCCTTCACGTTCCAACATCATATCCAGTTTTTCTTTTAATTGATGTAGATATAAAACATCTGACGCTGCATAAGTTTTCTGCGCCTCTGTAAGCTCCTCTGCACCCCAATCGGAAGATTGTTGTTGCTTGCTGATATCTACAGAGATTAAATCCTTACATAGAGCTTTTAAACCATGATATTGGGTAAAAGTTCTAACCAATTTTGAAGATATTTTTGTACAATAAATTGATGTCGTCATTACATTTAAATATACCCAAAGTGCAGTTACATCGAATCGGGCATAATGAAAAATCTTGGTAACTTCTGGATCTTGCAATAATTTTACCAGATTAGGGGCGTTATACTCACCTTGTTTAAATTTTACTAAATGACAGTTACCATCGCCTGATGATAATTGTGCCAGACATAATCTATCTCGGATAGGGTTCAAACCCATAGTCTCTGTATCAATCGCAACGATATTCCCAAGATCTAAACCATCTGGCAAATCTCCGTGATGTAATGTAATTGTCATTTATTATTCCTTTGGTTATTTTTAATATTGCAATCACAATAGATCATTTAATAACTTTAATTAACCTTTATTTTTATTCTTTATAAAATTTTTAATCTTTTTAGAGGAAAATTTTAATGTGGATAGTGATTCTTAGGAAATAATTTTTAATGGAAATATTAGTAATAGATAAAGAACCGTTAGCAGGTCAATTAATTCAAGCTAGATTAGAAGAGATGGGGCATAATGTAGATGTCGAGCCATCAAAGAAAGCCGCTTTGATAAAAATCAAGGAATGGGATTTTGATTGTATATTACTAGATCCCGCACCTTTGGTCGAAGCAAAGCCAGTTGTTTTTAATATTTGGAAGAATGTGGGATCTGGTGCAATGCCATATATATTCTTGCTCTCGAAAAACGCAACCCAATCGGAAGCAATCGAGGCTGGCTGTAATGATGTATTATTAAAACCACTTGATGTTGATACTTTAAAAGAAAAATTAGAAAATGCCCAAAGGCATATTGATATATGCAGGCAATTAGATGATGGCCGTGATGTCCAAGCATCACATGATATAATGGGTAAATTATCTTTTAATAAAGTATTCCTAAGCACTAATGATCGTGCTTTTAGATATGGTGAAGAAAGTTTTTTAGTATTAATAACTCTTGAAAACTATGCTGAAACTCTAAAAAACCAAGGCAGAGGCAAAGCTTTAAGCATGTTAGATGGATTGGTTACCGAGATCTCGTATATGTGCCGGAAATGTGATTTGGTCGGTAGGGTAGATATTGAAAAATTTGCAATCTTACTGCAAAGACCCAAATATGAAACCGAGCCAACTGACGCTCTGGCAAGATTTACCAAGATATTGGATGTATTAGCAAAAGCCCCTGGAAGCCAGGCACCAACACCGCATATATCAATTAAAGTAATACGTACGCCCATCGGGAGCTTACATGCAGAATCAAGCGTACCTGTACGTCATACAGCTGAAACTTTAACCATCTAAGTTCTAAAGCCTTTAAACAAATACATTCTTTATTTGTGGTTTCGATAAACTATCTGGAAAAATACGTCTTTCAACATCAATCAATGGAATATCCATATGCTGGATTAAAGCTGATTTAAATATCTGCCTGATATCAGTCACTGGATATAAATCACGATTTTCAAATTGCCTATCTTTTGCCAAACCTGTCCATTTTGTTCTAACTGAGCCACCATTAACCGCACCACCTAATAAGAAAGAAACTGACGCTGTACCATGATCCGTACCGCCACTTCCGTTTACTGATACCGTACGCCCGAATTCAGTTACAACCAATATCGCTGTATTTTTCCATTCAGATTTTAAAGTTTCTTTTAAAATTCCCAAACCATCATCCAAAGCTTTAAATGAATTGGATAGACTTCCTTGGGTTAATCCCTGCCTAGAATGAGTATCCCAACCACTAACCTCTATTGTCGCAATCCTTGGGCCGTCTTTATTTGATAACATTTTGCCTAAATTCTTAATGCTTGAATTTAAATTGGCTCTTTTTTCTTTATCCATTATTGATTCTGTCATATTGCTAACATTCTCGGCTTGGGTCAAAGCATTATGGAGCATTTCATCTTCATCATATAAATTCGACAATAAATCCATAAATTCATCATTCGGCGGAGCCCTCCTGCTTGGAGACCATGAACCAACAGGGCTTGATCCATATAACATCATTGGAATTGATTGCCCAATTGCAATCGATATATTCGAAGATTTTGCCCCATATAATCCAGTTAATCTATTGAGCCAACCATCTTTTGATTCTTTTGGTTTATTCATTCCAATTTCAAGTACGTTTTGGGCATCAAAATGTGATCTTTCTCGATAAGGTGATGCGACATTGTGAAAGATTGCTAATTCTTTTTTATTATAAAGACTATATAGGTTTTTAAAACTTGGATGTAACCCAAAAAAACCATCTAAATCTAATAATTTATTATCTGTAATGGCAAGACTACCTCTTGCTGATTTATAATCTTTATCGGCATATGGCGCAACTGCTGCTAACCCATCCATTGCTCCCCTTAAAATTACCACAACTAGCCTTTTATCAGTTGGCAAAGATGCAAATGACATTTTCGGCATTGCCAAAGCCGTCAATCCTGCCATCCCAGTTCCCAAAAATAACCTACGATTAATTCTATTATCCATTATTTATCTCCTTTGAAATTCTGGGCTAGATAGCAATAATGCAATTGCATCTGTTTTACTGCCTGCTTTTAAAACTATAAATTGGGTATTTGCTGATGCTGTATCACCCAATAACCCATTCATTAAATCAGCAGGCTCAACGGTTTTTCTAATTATATTGGCAATCTCAGCATTAACATCAATTCTTTTTCTTAAGCCATCGGAGCTCACCCATTTCCGACTATCATCATCCCAACCAGCAGGCGACAAGGCTGAGAAAGGCATTTGATTTAGCATTTTATAAACTGCCATTAATCTTTTTTTAGGTAGAGTTTCATTAGATTGGCTTAAAATTCTAGCAACTGAGATTATATAATCATTCGGGGTTTTGAACTTATTTAATGGCTCTCGCCAGATCTCATTGATAAAGATCAATTCATTACTTAAATGCAGTAAATTACCATTACTCCTAATGAAAACTTTCATTAATCGATTAACCACCGCGTCTGATGGATCATCTGATACAAAATGTCTTGCCAATTTAGTCGCAATAAATTTAGCTGTGGCAGGATGCTTAACAAGATCTCTTAATACTTGTTCACCCTCCTTCATACCGTTTTCATTATATATCTTATTTAATATTTTTTTAGGCCCTGGCTCATGCACAGCATCAGAAAACAAAAAAGCCTTGGCATTCTCATCGTTTAAATTTTTATTTTCACCCCAACCAGTAAGAACTTTGGCAAATTCAATAATATCTTCTTGGCTATATCCGCCATTAACTCCCAAACTATGCAACTCTAATATTTCTCTGGCTAGGTTTTCATTTAATCCCTTACCCCTTCTGGCGCCTTGTTTTGAATTTGGGCCAATTGAACTTACATTATCCAAATATCTTAACATGGCCGGATGTTTGGTAACTGCCATCAACATATCGCCAAAATTACCCAATATATAAGGCCTAATCGCGTCCTTCTCAAATGATCCCACCATTCCAGCCAAACCTTTGGTCGTGGTTGATATCGTGAAATGATTGCTCCAAAATTGTACTAGTCTTTCGATATATGGAGTTGGTGATGTCGCAGCCGACATTGTTCTAGCATAAATATCATTTTCCAATTGCCCCCGTATTTTTCGCATTCCTGCTCTACGTTTCTCTTGTCTTTTCTGTTTGGTATCATTCTTATTTCGCTTTAAAGCCACAAAAGTCATTCGATAAGCTTCATCAGTATTAGGAACTTTATTTAAATAAGGATTTTTAACATTATTAATATCCAATTGCGATCGCAACCATTTTTTTGGATCACCCCGCACAGTATTTAAATCACCGCCAAAACCGAATCTATTTAATGCAATAAATCTATCAATATCCGACATT
>CALDHH010000173.1 GCA_937941575.1 uncultured Alphaproteobacteria bacterium
CGGTAATTAAACCGCCTTTTTTATTTATCTAATTTAAACTCATCTAAATTATGCAGATGGAGTTTTTGGCTTTGCTGCAGTTGCTTTTGGCTTAGAATCATCATTTGATACCGGAGCATTAGTTGAACCAGCATTTTGGAACGCTGTTACTAATTTTTCTTCAACTTGTTCATAAGCTATTTTAGATGCCGCAATCATTTCTTCTGCTTGCTCTGGATCTGCAGATTCTAAAATCTCAACAATTTCTTTTATCGCTGATTTGAATTCTGACACAGCTTTTTCAGGCAAAGATTTAAACTGAGCAGTTTCTTCTAGCTCTTCTACACCATCTTTAATCGCTTTGATTTCGTAATTAATTGATTGTTGTTTTTCAAATTTTGCATCTTCTTCTTTATTTGCTTCCGCTTCTTGTTTCATGCGTTCGATATCAGCCTCAGTCAAGCCACCTGTTGGGTTAACTTTCATTTCTTGAGCATTACCTTCGCCATCAGTTGCTTTAATATGTAGGATTGAATTTTCATCAACAGAATATTCAACTTCAATTTTATAATCAGCAGTTTTTAACAATGGTATTTGCACAGCTAGAACCCCTAGATCAGCATTATTTTTAAACTGTTTGCTTTCACCCTGACCAATTTTAATTGCAGCTGATGTTTGTTTCTTATCTGCTACTGGGAATGATCTTGTTGCTTTAAATGGTATCGCAGTATTTGCAGGTATCATAACCTCAAACCCACCACCAGAAACACCAACACCAAGGCTTAGTGGAATAACATCCTGCAATGTAACACCTTCTAATTCACCAGTCATAATACCACCCTGTAGGGAAGCACCCGCAGCCACAACTTCATCTGGGTTCACGGAAGTATTTGGTTCCATGTTAGAGAATTTTTTAACGATTTCTAATACCATTGGAGTTCTTGTCATGCCACCAACCATTAAAATATCATCAATACTATCAATCATATTAAGATCGCTATCAATTGCAGCTTTCAATGCACGCTCCATTGGTGCAATAGTTGCTTCAAATAAGTCTTTTACTAAGCTTTCATATTCACCACGTGTGATTTCCATATCAACATTGATTGTTTTTTGTTCACCATCAACGACAACTGGAATGAAAGGAATTAAAATATTTGTCTCTTCACTTGAAGATAAAGCAATCTTTGCTTTTTCTGCCGCATCTTTTAATTTAATTAAAGACATCGAATTATCACGTAGATCAGCACCATGTTCCGCCTGAACTTTATCCGCAATATAATCAATTAATCTTTCATCAAAGTTACTACCACCAAGGAATGTATCACCATCAGTTGCAACAACTTCTAAAACGCCTGAATCTTTATCAAGTGAAAGAATTGATACATCAAATGTTCCACCACCAAGATCATATACAATGATATTTTTATCTTCGGCTTCTTTGATACCAAATGCCAAGGCAGCTGCTGTTGGCTCATTAATTACACGTTTAACTTCCAAACCTGCAATTGCACCTGCATCTTTTGTTGCTTGACGTTGTTCATTATTGAAATATGCTGGCACTGTGATTACTGCTTCTGATACTTCTTCACCAAGGTAATCTTCTGCCGCTTCTTTAAGATAGATTAAAACTTGTGCTCCAATTTCAGCAGGAGCGGTTTTTTTCATTGTGCCATCTTTTTGTTTAATTTCTACCCATGCATCACCATTTTCGGCTTCTACAATATTAAATGGAACCTGTTTCATCATTGTTTGGACATCTTCATCGTCAAAACGACGACCAATTAAACGCTTAACTTCATAAAATGTGTTGTCAGGATTAGTTAGGGAATTTCTTTTTGCAGTTTCACCAACAACTATACCGCCAGTATCCGCATCATAAGATACGATAGAAGGAGTTGTCCTCTTTCCATCAATATTTTCAATGATCTTACCTGTCTTATCATCGATTACTGCGACTGCTGAATTTGTTGTACCTAAATCAATACCAATAATTTTACCCATTTTTAAGTTCTCCATATATTTAACGACTATTATTTTGTTTTTTTTCAAAATAAAAAACTAATCTATTTTTTATCATAGGATATTTATAAAGGATTTTTCGCTTATGTCAAGATTAAATATTACATAAATAGTTTTTTATAAATAAATTCTATAATTTTATATTAAAAATCATGGGTTTAAGCAGTTTAAACTTTATCTCTTTTTCCAAATATAGATGTTCCCAATCTAATATTTGTTGAACCAAATAGAATCGCCTGTTCAAAATCTCCGCTCATTCCCATGCTAATTCTATCTAATTTACACCTTTTTGCCAGTTTTGACAATAAGGCAAAATGATAAGAAGATAAATCTGATTCTGGGGGTATCGACATTAGGCCTGTAATATTTAACTTTTGTTCATTTTGGCAAAAACTCAAGAAATCGTCTAGCTCCTTTACTTTAATGCCATATTTCTGATCTTCTTCACCTGTATTCACCTGAATAAAATATTCTAGTTCTTTATCTTGCTTGATTTGCTCTTTTGCCAAAGCCTTCGCTAGCTTCTCACTATCCAATGTTTCAATTACATCAAATAGAGCAACAGCTTCTTTAACTTTATTACTCTGAAGATGCCCAATCATATGTAGGGTTACATTATTATAATCTTTTTTTAACTCTAACCATTTAAGTCCTGCTTCTTGGATTTGATTCTCACCAAATTTTAAATGACCCGTAGATAATGCCTGCTTAATATTATTTATTTCCTGCCTCTTACTGACAGCTATCAGATTAACATCTTCTGAATTTCTATTACAATTATCTGCAATATCTTTGATCTGTTGCTTAATTTCATTTAAATTATCTTGGATGCTCATATCTTTATTTTGCCTTCAGCTTTGCTTCTACTTTATCCCAGAATATCTCCGCCAGATTAATTTTATATATATCATTAGCCGCTTTTACTGTGCCAACCGATACAACATTTACTTCAGTTAAATAGCCTCCCAGCAAGTCTATCCCAGTAAAGAATAAACCTTCTTTTTTTAACATTGGTGATAATTCAGCACATAATTTCTTTTCATTCTCTGTAATTCCGACCGCTTCCACCGTTGCTCCAGAAGATATATTTGCAGGTTTTGACGGGTCTTTTGGAACTCGTAAGATTGAACATACTGGCTCACCATCAAACATTATAATTCTTTTATCGCCCTCAACGGCTTTTGGAATATATTTTTGCGCCATGAAGTGGCTATTATAATCTGATCTAAACTGACTATATATACTATCTATTTCTTCTTCTTTATTAAGTCTGAAAATACCACTGCCGCCGAAGTCATTTAATGGCTTTAAAATAATATCCCCATGTTTCTCAAAGAAAGTCTTTAATGGTGGTAAACTATTCGAGATTATATATGGCACAATAAATTCAGGGTAATCAGTAGTGGTTATCTTAGCATTACAATTTCTAACCGAGCTTGGCCTATTCACAAATAAAACCTTATCCTGTATTCTCTCTAATATATAAGTGGTCGCAAGATATCTTTGATTAACTGGTGGTGCTTGCCTAGTTAAAATCACATCAAATGTCGACAAATCCGTAAGCTTACTACCACCTTTTATATATTTAGGGGCTGGATCAACCTGGTGGTTAATATCATAAACATTTGCCATCACCTTACCATCTTCCAAAAACAAGTCATTTGCACGATAGAATTTGACGTTATGTCCCCGTAGCTCGGCCTCTAAGCCCAGTATAAAAGTAGTTTCTTTTTCAGGATGCATATCACGTATTGGATCACCTTGGATTGCAATTTTTAAAACCATTTTAAGTCATTCCCCAGAAAATTAGATTGATAATATAATCCCTTATAAAACAATCGATTATAAAAAAACAGTGTAAAAAACTTTATTTTCATGATATAAAAGGCTCAACTTTAACAATTGGGGGCAATTCTGTATGGAATGTTGGCTATTATATGACGGTGAGATTGAATCCGCCGATCCTGGAGCGTACGAAACAAGAAGATTCGTTGAGACAGGTAGAAAATTAGGAATCAATGTTACAGTATTAAAGGCCGAGCAATTCGATCTATGCGTTACGCGCGAAGATAGGGATAGCGTCATTATCAGCGGAGAAATTGTCCAATTACCCGATTTTGTATTACCAAGAATCAGCGGTAATGCCAATTATTTTACCTTAGCAGTTATTAGACATTTGGAGCGTTTAGGCGTCCAAAGCTTTAATGGCTCAGAGAGTATTGAATGCGTTAAAGATAAATTACATTCACAACAGATTTTAGCAGAAAATAACTTACCAGTACCGAATACAATGCTGGCAAAATTTCCTGTAAATATTGATATTGTAGAACAAAATCTTGGCTTTCCAGTTGTGGTTAAGACCTTAGTTGGAACCCATGGAAGCGGTGTTTTCCTTTGTGATACCAGAAAAAGATTCGAAGAAGTAATCGAGCTTATCGGTGAAACTCAGCCAAATATGCATTTAATTTTCCAAGAATTCATCGCAGCCAGTCACGGTCGTGATTTACGTGTATTTGTGGTTGATGGCAGAGTTGTAGCTTCAATGGAGCGCCAAGCAACAGATGGCAGCTTTAAAGCCAATTTCTCACGCGGCGGTAAAACCCATAGCTATGATATTAATCATGAGATCGAAGAAATTGCTTTAGAAAGCGCTAGAACTTTAAATTTAGATATCGCAGGTATTGATATTTTATTTGATGATCACGGCTATAAAATCTGTGAGGCAAATTCTGCTCCTGATTTTAGAGGTTTGGAGAATTGTTGTAACGTTGATATTGCCAAGGAAATATTATCTTCTGTATCAAAAAGAGTATCTGGTGGCATGTCTTCGCCAGAAACCGTTACAAAATTAAGCGCTTATAGAGATCTTATCTCTGCATAAATTTTAGGTTAAGCAACTAGTATTGCAATAAATTACAGTTACGAATACCCTAGTGTTTAATTAATTAACTATTGGGGAATTTTATACATGAGCAATAATACAGCGCCTAGGCCAAATAAACGCATCATCAAAGCAAAAACTGGAACTGAATT
>CALDHH010000174.1 GCA_937941575.1 uncultured Alphaproteobacteria bacterium
AGATAGAAATATAGACCCATATCTAAATTTAACTGATGCATATAAAATTATGCAGCAATTGATACCAGACATCTCTTATAAAAAATTTAAGACCCTTGCCTATGAAAGGAAAATACCTGTAAGAAAAAGCCCTCTTTCCAAAGAATTGAGGATAAAAAAACAGGACTTAATTAATTCGGTTAAATCTCAAATGAGATTATCAAGCTAGATCTTTTTATAAATAAAAGAAAAATGAATAAAATTGCAACCTTAGTTCTTTGTAAAAAATTATGTATTATAGTTTTTTAATTTTTAATCTGACATTACTATTCTTAGGGTTAGGAACATTCTTTTGATCTAATTCAGGAATAATAATTTCTCCTTCATGGCTCATAACCTGATAGCCTTTCATTTCTCTTGCAATAGTTTCAGCAACGCGTCTGCTACAGTTAAAGAGAACACCTTGTGGTGCTCCTTCCTTAAAATTATTACTTAGAATAAGACCAATACCAACCATATCAACCTCAGCTAAAGGAAAGAATGGTTCTAGTATTTTATTTACCTTATTTGCTAAATCTCTAACTTCAGGGTCTTGCCAATTCATTTTTCCTTCTGATAAACCATCAATAGCAATTCCATATCGGGATAATGCTACTGGTAGGGTTCTTTCTTCAAGCATCATACCTGATTTAATTTTTCCTACCGTTAACAAATTATTGCGCTCATAAAGAGATAAATCTTTAAAGTAGCTTGCTAATCCTTTCCCCATTTTATCTTGCTTAAGCTTTTTAATTGATGTTTTAAGTAACTTATTTCCTTGAGAAAAGTCCTGACGTATACGTTTATCCGACATTTGTGCAAGAATGCTAGAAAAAGATTGCTTTAAAGTAACCGGATCCGTCTTATTTATAATTCTTTCTATATATTTTGATAACAACCAAGAGTCTTTTTCTTCATCAAGAAGATTATACTCCATAGTTTGCCCTCCCTCCAGAGCTCCCCATTTAGCAAGATTTTCAACAGTTTTTTTTCCTGTTCCATCCGTATCATTTATTAAATGGTATTCCATCACGTCATATAATCGAAGAAAAAGATAAGAAGCTTTTGAAGATTCTACTGCCTGAACAAGCTCTAGGTCAGTTTTTGCGTTCTTAATCTTTTCTAATGGAGAGATAGCTTGTGTAGAATTTATTCCTCTAATATCATCAATATATTTCTGAGTTTCATCTCCAATAGAATGAGTTTCAAGGAGATTTAGACCTTCTTCTAATGATTTTAATAAAGTTGACTTATCTACTCCAATATAAGAAGGCATATTTTTCTCCAAACGGCTTTTATTAAAAATGTATATTTAAGAGAATCATATATAATTGTCATAGAGGAGTCAATAAAAAAAGAACTTATAAGGTTTATCAGCCTTGAACCATTTGTCACCAGAGCAATAGCAATATGCACCGATTACAAACATAGATCCACTTCTTACAATAGACCAAGCATATCCAATTGCTGTAGAAGTATGCCCGATATAAATAAAAGGCAATTTCAACGCATGGCACAAAGCCGTAAATTACCATTCGGATTAAATAAATTAACAAGAAAGCTTGTTGTGAGAGAAAGTCAATTAATAACAGCAATATATAAGCATATTGATTATACAGCTTAATAATAAAACTAAATTACTTAAAATAAACAACCCTGTTTCATCGGGGTTTTATTTTGTCTTTTAACTATAAAAAAAAGCACAAATTTATATGGATAGGGAGATAAACTAGCGGATTTCAAAGGATAGCAAAGAGCATAAAAGCATGTTCTTTTTTCTAAATTTGGCAAAAATAAAAGGCTTAGAAACTGCCTAAACCCTTGGTGAGTAATGGTGATCCCTTCAGGACTCGAACCTGAAACCTACTGCTTAGAAGGCAGTTGCTCTATCCAGTTGAGCTAAGGGACCAATTATTTTGTTTTTTCTTTTGGATCAGTATATTTGAAGTTTTGCATGTAATTGCGTGTTTCAAATTTACGTGTTCCACTTTCTTTTATTTGATATTCTAAACTTTTTTTATCTGCAAAAGCAACAGCATCTTCCAACCTGTCGAATTTGATAGATACTTGGTTTAGAGTATCAGATGAACTTGACCATCCCATTATATCTTCTGAAGATCTTTTTGATGCTGATTCATATTCCAAAAACCATGTGTCCAAGCCATCTCTACCAGATTGCATTGTATTTTTTGGTTTTTGTCTTATTACAGCTTTCATCAAATGATCCTTTAAAGGCTATAAACAAATGGTCGGGATGAGAGGATTCGAACCTCCGGCTTCTTGTACCCAAAACAAGCGCGCTACCAGGCTGCGCCACATCCCGAACAAGTAATTGTTTTTAAGCCTTTTCTGAGTTAAATGCAAGCAATAAAATTATTTAATTATAAAAACTTGGTCTTTATTCATATTCAAGCATATCACCTATTGATATTCCTAGCTTATCGGTCATACCACCATTCAATTCAATAATATATTTTACTTTAAATTCAGTAGATATCGGTGTTAAATCATGAGGAATCGCATTTTTATGAATTTTAACAATTTTTTTATCAGCATTAATGAAAATCATATCCAAAGGTATCAATGTATTCTTCATCCACATCGTGTTTACTTGTGGCTTATCCAAAACAAATAGCATACCTGCATCTTCCGCCATCTCTTTTACAAACATCAAACCAGTTTTAAGCTCTTCTTCTGTATCAGCAATTTTTAAATTTAGTTCTTTTACTGCTCCATTACTCGATATTATTTTTAATATAACTGGCTCCATATCTTGTGGAGTACCTTTTTCAACTTCCATTCTAATATCACGTATGGTCTTTCTTTTTATTTCTTTAACTTCTGTTGAAAGTTCAGGATTCTTAAATATATTTGATATTTTTTGTTGAATCCCTACATCTTTACTTTCGCTCTCAATTACAACTGGGTTAACTGGATCATTCTTATCCAAGCTAACCATTAGATATACTGTTATTGCAATGATTGAAATTATAATTATAAATCTTTTTAACATTTAGACTTTAACCTTTATAAATAAAATTATACTACTGGAAATGTCTGTTGCAATTTACCACCAATTCTCAATGGTTGAATATCTATACATAGACCAGCTTTATCAGTTTCAAAATATATACCACATATAGTAGCTTCTCCAGTTTCTGATGGCGTTATTCTACTCTTTAAATCTTGCTTTAAAAATCTTTTTATTACCAAGCTTTTCTCAACCCCAATAACACTATCATATGTCCCACACATTCCAGCATCGGTTTGGTATCCAGTACCAGCAGGTAGTATTTGTGTATCAGCCGTCGGTATATGCGTATGTGTTCCAACGACCACAGAAACTCGACCATCACAATAATGCCCCATTGCTACTTTCTCAGAAGTTGCTTCACCATGGAAATCTAGCAATATTGCATCGACATCTCTGCCTAATTTATATTTAGATAGCAATTTATTAATTGCATTAAATGGCTCATCCAACTGTTTCATAAATAACAGAGCCATTAAATTGATAATCATTATCTTCTGACCATTAACTTCAAATATATAATAGCCCTTACCAGATGTTCCCTCTGGGTAATTTAATGGGCGGACGATCTTCTCATTCTTTTCAATATATGGAATAATCTCTCGTTTATCCCATGCATGGTTACCAGTGGTAATACAATCAACCCCTGCATCAAATAAATCATTACAAATATTCGGGGTAATACCAAAACCATGCGCAGAATTTTCACCATTTACAACTACCACATCTAAATTTAGCTTTTCTCTTAAACTAGGTAACTCTTTTATTACTGCATCGGTACCAATTTTTCCGTATATATCGCCTAAAAACAAAGCTTTCAATTTATTATTCCTTTTTCAGTAACTATTATATCCATTTTTATATCATGTTCTTCTGGTTCTAACTCTAATATTTCTTGCCCTTCATAAGCAACTCCAATTAGCTTACAGCTTTTATTACCTTCAAAATATCTATCATAATAACCGCCGCCATAGCCAAGCCTATATTTATCATTATTAAACCCAAGCATTGGTATTATTGCCATCTCTGGCTCTAAAACCTTACAATTATTATCTGGAGTTTTAATGTTAAATCTACCATCAATCAAATGATCTTTGCCTAGATATTCTTTGAATATCATTTGATTATCATCATTAATTACTGGCAGTATAATTTTATAATCTTTAAATAAATTAAGCAGACTGACTTCATTTTTTATTGGGTAATATGCTGCAATTACTTTTTCTTTATCTAAGACATCTTTCAAATATCCTGATATTTTATCATCGAATAATAATTTTTCTTGTTGATCTAAGTTATTACGTCTCGCAACTGAGATATCTCGTAATATTTGTTTTTTTATATTAATCTTAAAACCTCTTAACCTTATATAAAATGGAGCCACAAAACCGTGGGAAACGATATTTGCTAAAGACCCTGTGTAACCAGGTGGGTGCGATGTAACCAGACCACGATCTGGACAGAGAAAGCTCCCTTGCAAAAAATTATCGGCCCCTACAACTTAATGGTTTCCTCACCAATTCCGCAGCCCCTTTATTTATATATTTCTTTTCTATGCTTTATCCAGCCACCTTTTATTCTTTGCATTGGGTCATGATGTGTCCAGTGAATAACTCCACCTCTATCATTCCACTCATATTCGCCTCTAACATCGACTTTATCACCCATACCTAATGTATCAATTCTTTTTGCTAGATCAATATTATGCGATACTAACACAGTTTGCTCATTTACTTTTATAATAAATCTTTGATGCCTGCTGCCTTCATTATCATCAGCTAATAATCTAGTTACAATGCCTGTAACTTCAACCCAAGTATCCGATATTTTATTTTGATATAATTCAGACAGATTATCACTTTTGAGATTAGATATGCTTTGATTGATTTCTTTACTCACTTCAGATGGTTGGTTGGAAGAGATCGCGTAGCTAACTAATAAAATAACAACCAATATAATATTAATTATTTTCTTTCTGCCCATTTAAACTAAGCAGCTTTTTCGATTTTTGTTGCAATTCCATTAATCTTTTTAGCAAGATTCTCAATCACATTAACAAGTTCCGCCTGTTCTTCTTCATTTACAGGAGCAGTTTCACCAGAGATCATTGTTGTCTGAGCTAGGTCACTATTCTTTACTTCAAATAGCTCATCCGCTAAAATCAATGATGTTAACACAAGTAAATGGGAATCATTAAATGCAGCACCAGAGCTTGCGATTTCTTTTACCTTCTGATCAATATAAGCAGCGAGGTCGATAATTCTTCCTTCTTGGCCGCGATCACATGCAATATCATAATTTCTTCCATTGATCGAGATATTTACTTCAGCCATTATTCTTCTCCCTCATTAAGTAGAGTCTCAAGGCGCTCAATAGTATCATCCAATTTAGTGGCAATTTTACGGTCTAAATTACTCTGATCATCAGCGGCAAAATCGATTTCTGTCTGAGCGATGTTTTCTTGGTTGCTTACGATATAACCGTCTATCACTTTTTCTAGTTTAAACAGAGCGTCGCCCAAGTTTTCCAATGCTGGCATAATTGATGTTTTCATTTGTTAAATTCTCTTAGTATTTTAAATATAGTTATCAACATAATTTTTAAAGGAATTATAGTTACAGTCAAGGAAAACTTGATAGATTCAATTCTTATTTCTTACCAAATGAGATTTTTTTTCTTTTACCCATCCTACTTTTCAGAGTAAGGACATTCACTTGATCTCTTACATATTCATAATTAATCAATTTACGACTATTTAATGGAACATTTAACCAGACTTTATGCATCTCAGTTTCTCTACCTATCCATAATTTTGGATCAAATAGTGATTTAATTTCTTTATTGTCACATAGAACTTGGATTAAGCTATTTCCTTGGATATTTTTCTTCGTAATATCATCGAATTTTAAATTATCATCTTTGGAATCAACTGCAATATCGATAACTTTATCAAAATAACCTGCTTTTGCAGCTATCATTATACAATTATTACTTTGAAATCCTGTTTCGTTTCTTAAATCTGATAGTTCAATTTTCTCTGACTTCTTAGCCAAAATATCTTCAACTTTATCAATATTTTCCCATACAGACATTAAACCGAGTGGTAATATCGTATATTCCACATCTGAGTTCAAAGGCTTATTTAATATTTCTTTATTTAAATCATCATTAATCGATATATTGCCCGAATAAGTATTATCTTCAACAATTGCAACCTCTTCGTCAAAGTCAGAATCGCTAAATACTCCTTTGCTACCATCTTTTACATGCGACCAAAGTTCAACCATTTCATCAATTCTACCTACCCATAATTTGGCTGAGAATACTTTGAATAATGCGTCATTTTCAACCGCGCGTTCCAATACGCTTCTTTTATTATCACGAGCTTTATATAGATAATCTGATATTTCTAATCTTTCGCCAGATTCTTCCAGAGCAGAAGTTACTTTTTCAAAATTATTCCAAGCAACGGAGCTAAAAAACAATGTATCTCCATCGGAGTCTAGGAAAAAGAAATCTTCTTTTTTAAATCTATCGCCTTTGCTCTTAAGATATGTATCGATATGATCAAATCTACGATCTGTGAACATTGCAAACATTTCTCTATAATCAAAGCCTATATCTTTTAATTCATCTTCACGTAGTTTCTTACCTGCTCTTTTATAGATCTCTCTTTTCACTGGTAATATTCCTTGGTTATTATTGAATCCTCTACGGGCATTATTGGAAACCAAATACCATAGTTTTTCCATCTCTTTGTAATTATCTTGCCACATATCAGCATTAAATATTTTATGAAGTTTTCCGTTATTCTCTGCAATGGAAACTAATGTATTACTATTAAATATCTCTCTCTTGAAATCTTTTTCTGTGAAACTTTCACCATTCTTTGCAAGCAAGGTAGTTATTTTTTCAAAATTTTCCCAAGCACCAACACTCATAATCATGATATTGCCACGACTATCCGGTTCTAAAAAATCTTTCTTGGTTAATTTAACTCCACCTTTATCGATTACGTCTAATATATAATCAACATTACCATTTTCAAAAATGGCATCTTTGTAAGCTTCTAATTCTTGATGTCTACAGATTGCAGCAACGAACGCTTCTTTTATTAAGCTTCTTTTTTTCATTAATCCTTAACCTCTTTAAAAATCGCTTTGGTAGAACCATTTCTAGTACAGATTCTTTCAATTCCTTCATCAGAAATCAACGAGCCAAGCTTAATTAAAATATTCTTGCAATTTTCATCTTTAATGTGAAATTCTAACTCTGATAGAGTTGATGCAATAGCAATATTATTACTATCTTCTATAATAGATGTTTCCCATCCAGATGCAAGTATATAAATTTTTGCGCCATTAGATAAGGTTTTATAATTTTCAGATAGTTTCTGCCTTACAATAATCTCGGCGAGTGAAGATATATTATCTTTATCAATCTTAATATCTTCACTGCCATTATTATCTAACATATCATCCTTTTTACACATAAATGCATCTAACTACTTAAAATTACTTTTTCTTTGGAATTAAGTATTTAGGGGCGTGATTTTCAATACCTGGATAAAGTATTACCTCAGCCATTGTAAGATCATTTATATTATCCGGAATATCATTACTAGCTTCGTCAGCATCATCAGGAACATCATTACGGAAGTTAAAGGCAAGCTTTAAACGAGATTCATTATGTTTTCTATCTTCATCAGAGAACCCTCTTAGAATATCACTTACTGCGTCATTAATATTTGAAGCTGCATCCTTATCAAATTTATTAATATGAATTACGCCGGCTTCATTAAATACTTGACTTAATCTTTCGCTAATTGGGTTACCGATAATTATAGTTTTATCTCTATTCCCACTTCTGATGATATGAACATCTGTTATACATTCTTGACCTTCAAAGATATCCTGTACTGTAACTGTTGTTACAGCTAGACCAGATTCAGATCTGTTTTCCATCATCTTTGTAGCTTCTGTATTCTCTAGATCTTCTATAGGCTCTTGATTTTCCTCAGCATTAACCTCATCAGAACTAGGTTCCTCAGAATCATTAGAAGCTGCAATGCCGTCAAGGTCACTATGCCATATAGCCTTCTGATTAGAAGAATTAGGTAGAGCAAAACTTGCCATCAAACTATCATAAGTCGCTAGATCAGAGCAGGCTAATGAATCTATGTAATCATCATCCTTAGCAGCAGATTCAACCACCTCAACCTCAATCAAAGGTTCATGTGTTAAAGTTTTAGGGTCAGTATTTGGAACCAACATAATCGTTGAATCAACGTCTTCGTTAACTTCTTTCAACTTCGTCAAAGCTTCTCTTACCTTAACAATAGATATAATTTTATCATTATCATTAGTAACCTCAGGGTTTTTCTCTCTGATAAAATCACAAAGTAAGCTTTGAGCCAATATTGCCTGTTTACTAGGATCTTTTTCATCAAAAGCACTTAGATTTAATGCATCTTCTACTGATTTTTGGTTACTTTTTGCACCTTCTTGTAGCTGAATATCTGTTAGACCACAATCTTCTCCCAATGCAACCAAGACTTTATACAATTCCGTTTTTCCACGTGCAGAACTTGTTTCATACATTTTATCTGTAATTACATTTGTAAGTCTTGTACCAAAACCAACGGATAATTCTTCATCAGAAGAAGGTTTTAACTTTTGTCCACCTTCAAGAGAAACAATATTAAATTTATGTTTAAGACCAACTTTTGTTTGAGTTGGCGTCATTCTAAACGCTTCTTCTATATGCTGAATAATTTTACGGAAATCTATGCTTACTTGTGCAGAATAAGATTCATCGATGTTTTCAGCATTTAACTGTGGATGCATTGTTGGTCCAAAATCTGGATCAATTGTTTTTTTCCAACCATCATATACTTTAGCCAATTTCTCAGTCGCAACATTAACATTCTGCCAGTTTCTAAGGAAAGTTTCTTGTATCTTTGGAACTTCTGTACCTTGAACTTCTGCCATTGTTTTACGCATAGAAAGTAAGAATTCACCAAATGCAACTGGATCAGCATCAGCACTTTCTTTAAATGTTTCATAGATTGTTGATACTGGCATACCTGTCATGATCTGACAGATACGGTGTTGCCAATCCATCAATGTTGGTTCTGGAATGATTAATGGTTCAATACGAGAATAAACAGATTTGTTTAATTCACGAGTTGTAACACCATCAACCGCAGCATTACCAGTAACGGTTACAAACCAAGATGCTTTCATATCTTCTTGTTTAAAGACAAAATGCGAAGGTCCTGCACTAGAATCTTTATTTTTCAACGGGTTTTCAACTACACATTCAGATATTTCACCATTCGCAAACTGTAGAACAGTTTGTAGGTTATCATCAGTACCTTCTTTTGATTTATTATATTCATCTAAAACGATTGGGTCACCGCTTATGAAAGATTTAATCAATGGTCCGTATTGAGAGTTCATTCCCAATGCGTTACCACCAGAACTTTCCAAATTCTCTACAAAAGAAACTTCTTTTAATATCTTAAATGCTTTATCTACATTCTCATCACCAGATGCAGTTAAACCATTCCAGTCAATTTCTAATTTACCATCTTCAAGTTCTGTAACAAAACTAACTTCGTTACCTTCTTTATCAGTATTTATGTTTTTAAGCTTTTTGATTAAGCCCATAC
>CALDHH010000175.1 GCA_937941575.1 uncultured Alphaproteobacteria bacterium
TCTTCGTCATTGATATTTTCAACCATAGTTAAATCTATTGCGTTCATTTTTTCTACTCCTTAATCTATTTTTTCAAAACCAGCCATTGAGACTAATAATTCTTTTTTGCCTTTAAACGGCTCACGAGAATGAGCAAAGCGAATATTATCCATTAGAAGAATATCGGAGACTTGTAATATGGAACCTTGTCTAGTCTCAAAATAAGCCTGTTTAATCAATTCTTTTTCTGCATCGGATAATTCAGTACCATTTCCCAATGGGAATTGACGAAAGCCATTTTTAAAATGTGGCTCATCCATCGCAATTCTTGGGAAGCGTAGATATGAGTTATTATCTAATTTATCAGTAAAAAACGATGGTAGATTAATCTCAGTCATCAAAGTCATATAACCATCAGTTTCCCTCCACCAAACTTCGTCATATTCATCATTCAAACTTTTTGCCGTTGATATCGCAATATCTGGATCATCTGTACCAAAGCGCTCTTGCCAAGATTGAAAGTAATTATCTGATTTTTTTGGGTGGTTTTTATCGAGGAATCCTGTCTGAATAATCATGCCAAATTGCCTAAGCCTATCTAACACTCCCCTACCCAAGCTAGTATTTGCAAGATATAACTCCACTGCTTTGGCAGAATGAACAAAATTCTTACCATCATTAATTGATGCATTTGCCATGAAGAATAGAATCTTAGTTGGAAAGCTCCTTTGATATTGCACTTCATTATTTGGTAACAGAGTAAGGTTAGGTGGATAATAATCCATCCGACGCAGCCCATCAGCCACCCATTTTTCTTGCCAATCTTTGGAAGTTCGCCCGCCCAAATTAAAAAGATTCTCTTGTCCAAACCCTAATTTAGGCAATAAACTAGATAACTCATCTATATCCTTTATGCCTGTATTTGATATATGCAGGTAACCATTATTTACAAATGATTGTTTGATAAAATCAATATCCACCGCCTGTATATCGCCACTAGCATTAATATTATTTAAAAAACCTG
This sequence comes from uncultured Alphaproteobacteria bacterium, assembly GCA_937941575.1. Taxonomy (GTDB): domain Bacteria; phylum Pseudomonadota; class Alphaproteobacteria; order Micavibrionales; family CSBR16-224; genus CALDHH01. The sequence goes on from CALDHH010000175.1 coordinate 1,004, forward strand.
AATTATTTCTATCTAATGATTTTATTGCTGCCAACTTAACTTCTCTCTTTAACTAATAATCATAAAAAGTACTTATGCTTTATTTGAGCATATATTATACTCTTAAAGAGTGTTACTGCTTATTGCAAGTAAAATATCAATAGAAAGGTTAATTTATTAAATAGGTTGAGATATTGGGATGACGAAGAGATTTTTGTGATTGAGGGAATATTTTATGATGAGCATGGCAAATACTCAAAAGGATCTTGGCTAAGATCACCACATCTAAGCGCCCATACTCCATATACAAAAGAAGATGGGGCTTTGATATTTGTAAAAACGGGATATTTACTAGAGAAGGTCTAATTAGCCTATAAGGGATCAAGCATTTGCGCGGTGGCAATTACCAAGATCAATGCTTGATTTTCTTCTTCTAACAATATCATTTTCTTTAATTGATGATGGGTCTTTGCCTTTATTTGATATTTCTTTAACTGCTATAACTTTAAATTCAAATACATCACCACGAGATATCAGCTCAGCCGTAATTTGCTGTTCGCCAATTTTATCTCTTTTACCACGACGCTTAGTTGGCGCAGCCCATAAAGGCTCATTCCATCTTAAAACATCACCAATTTTTGGTTTATCACATGGTGTCCATTCTTGGCTTTCAGTCATATCTAATCCTCTTTTTTTAATTTATCTATAATTTAAGGCAAGTTAGCACAAGTTTGACTATCTGGCTAAATAATAACGTTTATCGCTTGAATAATAAAAACAGATACCTGATAATCGTATTCATGAAAATATTATTTACATTAGTTACCATCGCCATTCTATCCGCCTCTGCATATTTATATATTAGTCAAAGCCCCGTTGAATCAAAAATCCGTGGGGTTAAATCAATCATGATTTTGGGGGATAGTATTATTTCCGGCTATAAAGTAAACCCAGAAGATTCATTGCCTAGCAAAACAGAAAAATATCTAAAAGAAGCAGGTCATAATGTAACAATAATCAATGCTGGTATATCTGGTGACACCACATCTGGTGGGCTGGGCAGGATTCAAGGCTTAATAAATGAGCATAAGCCAGAAGCATTAGTCATCGCATTGGGCGGCAATGATATATTACGAATGATAAAACCCAATGAGGTAAAAGCTAATTTAGAGCTAATTATAAAAGCTGCTAATGAGAATAATATCCCAGTTATATTAAACATGGTCGAAGCACCAATTAATTTAGGTATGGGGTATAAAGGTAAATTCAAATCAGCATATCAAGATTTGGCAAAAAAACATGCATTAATGACTTACCCATTTTTCTTAAAAGATATATTTGGTAACCGCAAATTAATGCAAGCAGATGGTATTCATCCAAATTCTGCTGGCTTAGATTTAATTGCACAAGAATTTAGTCAGTATCTGGCTAAAAATTTATAAAAACTTCTCAAGCCCAGAAGCAAGGTATCTATGCAGCCTCCGCAGATGGTGGGGAATATTTTAATAATTTGGGAAAAGTAACTTTGGTAATAGAGAGAAATTTAACAAATAAAATAATTCATTAATAAACCTAAATAAAGCAATCTATCTTCTAGGTGGCGGATGATGACCGTGACGTGATGGCGGCCCTCTTCTGCCTTGTCCTCTTCTTCCCATTTTCTTTTCAAAACTTGGATCTGGATCACCAACCCAGCATCTTGGGATATAAGGAAAGCCATCCGTGGTTAAATAGATATATTCCCCAGTTTTTAAACTAATCCCATTACATTCATCAAGATTACCATGGCCTTTAATATATTCAAAATCTTGAGTATATTTACCATCATATCTACCAGAAGGAGATTGGCTTCCACCAGGTCTTGAACCAGATTTTAATTTATAACTAGATTTATACCTACCATTGCCTGAATATATTTTAAAACCATCTGCCGCATAGCCGATATGTTTAGAATTACTAATTGGCGGTTCAGCATGGTAATGATAAGCTCCATTCGGCTGGACATGTGCATTGCTAATATCTATCCCAAGTAGTTTTCTACCATTAACAATCCCCTCTTCCACCCAACCAGAGTTTCGATCTCTATTCCAATATTCAGCAGTACCAGGATCAAAAGGAACTCCGTTTAAGGCAACTCCAAATAAATTATTATTTCTAACTTTAGTAATTTGGTTAGATTTTTTAGGATTCAAAGATAATTTAAAATTATAAGATTGCTCAGAGATCGCATGCGGCCCTCCGCTACCTGGGAATTGTCCAGTTTTATGATTTGGAATACCATTACTCTTTATAATCAAATACCCATCTTGCTTTTGAATTGAAACATTGGTTTTCGCAAAAGATATATTAGAATATAGAACAAGGATTAAAGCTATCAGACAGATTTTGCTCATTTTATTCTCACCGGTTATTTACATTTGTTAAGTGGTATAGTTATTTTGGCAATTTCTTTTCCTTGGTTGCCGTGATAAGCATAAACAATTGGTATGCTGTTTTTTACCAAAGGTTTTATCGCATCTAAACCACATATTTGTTTTAACAAAGCTGGTTTACTTGCTTCTAATACTGACTTGATTTGTCTGCCGTCAACTTGGGATGCTGTTACCCCTATTAATTTATAATTATATTGGAATGTTCTATTTTTAATCTCAGTACTCTCTAGCTTAGTTGCCGCATCAACCATTATTGGCAAACCTTTATTTACCTCAGCAGATACATCTTTCATTATTTTGCTTAAACTTGACCCCGTTGCATTTTCCGACACCATCATTTTGGCATTTGATGCATTAATAGAGAATGTAGCCATAAATATTAAAGACCATATAACTAATATATTCTTTTTCATTTTAATTACTCACTTCTAATTTCTGATAAAAAGCTATTTAACTCTGCTTCCAGTACTTCCGATTGTTTTGATAAATCTTTAGCAGCATTTAAAACCTCACTCGAAGAATCCTTTGATTTATTAGTACCAGAGCTTATTTCTTGCAAATTATTGGAAATATCCTTTGTCCCCAATGCCGCAGAATGAATATTTGATACAATCTCATTCGTTGTTACAGATTGCTCTTCGACCGATACACTAACCGTTGTTGAAGTCTCCGATATATTATTAACAGATTCCTTGATTAAAGACAATGAATTAACAATATCACTAGATGCCAATCCCATATCAGCAATCACTTTTTCAATTTCCTGAATTGAATTATCTGTTTGTTGAGCAAGGTTTTTAACTTCCCCAGCCACGACCGAGAATCCTTTACCAGCATCCCCTGCTCTCGCCGCCTCAATTGTTGCGTTTAAAGATAATAAGTTAATTTGATTTGATATATCAGATATTAAACCAATCACTTCTCTAACCCGAAGAGAAGCCTCTGATAGAGCTTGGGCATGTTCATCAGCACTATCAATAATACTAACCGATTCTGATACGAAGCTATTTGACCGTCTCATTTGTTCTGAAATTTCATTGATACTTGCTGACATCTCTTCTGCGGCTGATGCCACGGATTGGACATTATCATTTGTATCTTCGGATGTTGAGGCTGATTTTATGCTTAACTTACTTGAATGTTCAACTATATCAGTCATGCTTCCCGCACTTTTTTCTAACTCAAAAGCCGCAGATGAGACTGTGCTTACAATACCTTGAACCCTTTGTTCAAATGAATCTGCTAGATTACTCATAGCCATTCTTTTCTCTTCTATGGTTCTTTGTTCTTGCAGTTTTTTCTCTGCTTCTAATTTCAAACCCTTAATTGCATTTTCTTTAAATACTTGCACTGAACCCGCCATCAGACCGATTTCATCTTTTCTATCCGTTGCTGGCACTTCTATTTCAACATCGCCTTCTGCCAAATTATTCATGGCATCGGTCATTGAATCAATTGGATTCATTATTCTTTTGATTACGATATATAAAGTAAATACAACCAATAATAAATTAAACAACAATGCAAAAACATTGAAGATAAGAATAGCATCTATATCTTTTAATAGTGATTCTGTATAAGCATTAGTATCCTGAGAAGATAAAGATTGCGTAGCTAATATCGTATCGATAGCCGCCGTTGATCTGTCTATCCATTCTCCAGAGCTAACTGGATAATCATAGTCATTAATTATTGCACCATAGATAGACAATCTTAATTCTTGGAATGAACCAAAGAATATATCTTCTGTCTTTGATATTCCATCTTGCACTTCTTGTGATGATTTAAATGATAGTTTTTTTACAATATCAGAAGCAGTTTCAACATTTCCACGGAATTTAGCTAATTTCATTAGAAATTCTGCATCTGTATCTGAGTTAGAAGATATCATTCCTGCTATTAAAGCACGTTCTCTACCTGCATATTCACTCATAATCCATAGGAAATGTTTTAATAAAGATTGGCGCCCTAATTCAGAATCTATATTTATGATCTCTTTTGTTACCATGAATCTTAAATTCTGACTATCTATCACCAGTTTTGACATTGATGGCACCCAAGAGCTTTTAACAATTTTATCTCTATCCATCTTTGTAACTGCTAAATTTTTATCTACTTTCCGACGTAAATCTAATATATTTTTATAAGAGCTTTCAAGCAAACCAAGCATTTTATCTTTACCCACAAACGAATAAGCCCCCATTCCAAGCATTGCTTGTTTATATGCTTCATCGCCTTTTTCACGTCTTGTTTTAATTTTTGATAATAAATCATCGCCAACTTTATCATTAGATGAAAGACCAGCATTCGTAACTCCACGTTCAACAGCCCAATTTCCAGCTGCTGTTAATAATAAATCAATTGTTCTTGTACTTTTTTCAGCTAATTCAAACTTTTGTTTGTCCTTTACTGCAGAATAAAATCCAGATGTGGAAAATCCAGCAGCAAATAAAGCCAATATTGATACTAATATTATCAATGTATTACGAATACTCATTTATTAATTCTCCAATTAAATTAAAGCCCTAGCTTTTTTTCTCAGTAAATATAATTTATCACCACTGAAATAGCATTGCTTACGCAACTCAAAAAATTAAAGCAAGCCTAGAATACACAGCATTCCATTAATATTGAGTTAATCTAATTTAATTGTTTTTAAGAGTTTTTCTTAAGATTAGATAACCGATCATTCCAGATAATAATGACCCCATTATTATTCCCAATCGTTCATCAAATTGCGTTCCAACATCCATGCCTTCAAATGCCAATGACCCGATGAATAGACTCATAGTAAAACCTATACCACATAAGGCAGAAGCCCCGTAAAGACTTCCAAAATCCATACCATTTGGCATTTTTGTCAGTCCAGTTTTAATCGCCAAGAAACATAAGCCAAATATACCTACCTGCTTACCAATAAACAGGCCTAATGCGATACCGACTGGTACAGGATGCAGAACTTGTTCGCTGCTTAACCCAATTAAAGTTATTCCTGAATTTGCAAAAGCAAAGATTGGCAGGATAAAGAATGCAACAACTGAGTGAAGATCATGTTCCATAGTTTCCAAAGGAGAATATTCTGGGTTTTGCTTTGATTGCATCGGAATAAACATTGCAAGTAGTACTCCTGCTAATGTTGCATGGACTCCTGATTTTAACATTGCAAACCACATAATAAAGCCCACGAATATATACATACTTTTTGATTCAGTATTATATCTATTTAATAAAAACAATACTGGAATACAAGCAATTGCAATCCCAAGCGAAATCATTGATATATCCGAAGTATAGAATGCTGCGATAATAATAATCGCACCAATATCATCAAAGATTGCCAATGATGTTAAGAATATTTTCAAGGAAATTGGAACTCTTGATCCAAGTAAAGATAAAACCCCTAAAGCAAAAGCAATATCAGTTGCAGCAGGAATTGCCCAACCACGGATTGCATCTTCATCACCTATATTAAAATAAACATATACTAAGGCTGGGAATAACATACCACCGATTGCACCCATACCTGGTAATATTATATTTCTTTTATCTGATAATTCACCATTGATAAGCTCTCTTTTTAATTCAAGCCCAATTAGGAAGAAGAATATAGCCATTAAACCATCATTAATCCAAAGCAATAAAGGCTTTTCAATACCTAGATCACCCATTCTGACTTCAACCGTAGTTGATAGAAGCATATCATAATATACGCTAAGCGGTGTATTGGCACAGATTAAAGCCAATACAGCTGCTATCATCAGCAAAATCCCACCAGCAGATTCCATTTTAAAGAATTTCTTTATATGAACATTCTTTATTTCTTTAATTTTTTCTACTGGCATAGTTATTCCTTTGATAGGTAAAAGCTTAAGTATAGATACATATATTAATTTATATATGTTCCCAAATGAAATCAACCTATTTACTTCAACCAAAAAGATAATTTGATATTTGAAATAAATATTTGTTATTCCTGTGGATTAGATATAGAACATAAAGCTTCAGAACTTAAGAAAGATTAAAGATGGCCAAAATTTCATATGATATTTTAAAGATAAGAGATTTTAGATTCTTACTTTTAACCAGAATTTTTAGTATTTTTGGCCTACAAGCCCAAGCAATCATTGTTGGCTGGCAGATTTACTCAATTACCAAAGACCCTTTAATGCTGGGATTAGTTGGATTGGCCGAAGCCCTTCCAGCAATAACCGGAGCATTATTTGCAGGCCATCTTGTTGATAATAACAAGCCCAAGATAATTTATGCTTTATCACTTATGGTATTATTCTCTAACTGCTTATTCTTGCTTATGACCGCAGGTGGTGTATTAGATATTGATCAGAATATGATTGTAACCTTAATATTCGCAGGAGTTATAATGTCTGGATTTGCTAGATGTTTTATAATGCCCTGTTCATTTACCTTAACCGCTTTAATAATTAGAAAAAGAGATATGCCTCAAGCGGCTGCTTGGCAAATAAGTGGATTTAAAATGGCTCTAATTATTGGCCCAGCATTTGCAGGTATAATTTACGGCTCATTTGGCGAAAAAATTGCATGGATGATACCAGTAATATCACTAGGCCTTGCCTTAATTTCAATATATTTCCTAAAATCTTACGAGAATAAGAAACCAGAAGGCAAAAAAATTAAAACATGGAAAAGCATTAAAGAAGGCTGGGCATTTATATTTAAAAACCAAACTTTGCTATCAATCATGACCATTGATATGTTTGCAGTTTTATTTGGTGGAGCTGTTGCAATGTTGCCTGCTTTTGCCGATCAGATATTAAATGTCGGATCAGAAGGGCTGGGGATATTACGAGCAGCCCCCGCAGTTGGAGCAATTCTAACTACAATAATCATGGCTCTATACCCAATGAAGATCATAAAAGGATCGACATTATTATGGGTGGTAACGGGATTTGGTATATGTATGATCGGGTTTGGTTTAAGTACCTATTTCTGGGTATCAATATTATTCTTAATGTTAAGCGGTGCTTTTGATAGTATCAGCATGATAATACGTGGCACATTAATGCAATTTTTAACTCCAGACAATATGCGTGGACGAGTATCTTCAGTAAATAGCATGTTTATAATTTCATCAAATGAGATAGGTGCTTTTGAATCAGGGGTTGCGGCTAGATTTTTAGGGTTGGCGCCTTCTGTCGTATTTGGTGGGTTTGGGACGTTGATTGTGGTTGGAATGGCTGCTATTTTGGCGCCAAAACTACGCAAACTAAGATATGATACAGATGATATGCAGAACTAATTAATTCAATAGCTAATTTGCGATAAACTACAGTTGTTTTTATTCAAAAATAGCTATATAGTACGAGAATCTTATAAATTTAAAACGGTGCTATATATGTTCAATTCTAAAATAATCTCTGTCGTCCTAATCTCGTTCATATTATCAGCTTGCTCATCAATGCCTAGCTATAAAAAAGAATACCATCTTGCATCTGTCGAGATAACTATTCCTACTCATTTTCAAACATCTACATCAAACCATGCTTATATCGGTAATTTAAACGCCAATAATATTGATGTTGTAACCGATAATGAAATCACTGTAATTACTAAAAAATATTATTCTGCAGCTGGTTCATTATGTGAGAAAACAACTATTATGGATTTAGGGAATGAGCATATCAGCTCAAACTTACATTGCACAGATATTCTAAATTAATTAAATTAGTAAAAGGCCTATACAAATGAGAATCAGAATTATAATTTTGATGTTAATATCTATATTAACCATTGCTAATACATCGATGGCACAGCTATCTTCTGATAACACCACCGATATTCAATCAGCATTATCAGCACAACAGATTGAAAATACAGAAATAACTAATGATAAAAAATCTGAAGAAGCTCGGGAAAAGGCTCAACCATTTGGAAGTAATCTTTTCAACGGCAATTTTGCTAAAGAAAATGCAACTGGCATAGAAGGCGATTACTTAATTCAACCTGGTGATAAAATTGCAGTTCAAGTATGGGGTATTGTTGAATTCAATGAGATATTAACTGTTGATGGCCAAGGTAATCTATTCATACCCAATATTGGCCCAGTGAAAGTTATTAACACTAAAAACTCTAATCTTAATGAGAGAATTAAATCAGCGGCTAGAAAGAATTTTGATACTGCTAGTTTTGGAATTTATACCAATCTATTGAATGTTAATCCAATTGCAGTTTATGTAACTGGTTTTGTTAATGGTCCTGGAAGATATGCTGGTATCCCAACTGATAGCCCTTTATATTTCCTTGATAATGCTGGTGGAATAAACCCAGATTTGGGTAGCTATCGTAAGATTGAAATTATTAGAGATAGTAAAATAATTGCTAGTATTGATTTATATGATTTCATTTTAAACGGTAAACTTCCTAAACCTGAATTTAAAGACGGAGATACTATTCTTGTTCGCAAGCGTGGTAATGTTGTATCTCTAATCGGTGATGTTTCAACTCCTACTTTATTGGAGTTTACTAATGATGGCTTCATTGGGGCGGACACTTTAAAAATTATCCCTGAACTATCCAATGCGACTGAGATTACATTAAACGGTATGCGTAATGGTAAACCTGTACTTGAAACTTTCCCGCTTGATCTATATCAGGTAAGAAAATTAAAACATGGCGATCAGATTAATATTCGAGCTGACACTAAAAACGCATCCATGATTGTTAAAGTAGAGGGTGCCCATAAAGGCGCATCTGTTTTATCAGTCAAACGTAACGCAAAATTACTAGATGTTTTGAACCTAATCGAAGTTGATCCAGAAATTGCAGATATAAGTGCAATCCATATCTTAAGGAAATCTGTTGCCCAAGACCAAAAAGATGCAATTCTAGATGGTGTATATAGATTAGAAAAATCGGCTTTATTAGCTCTATCCCATTCAATTGGTGAGGCTACTATTCGTGCAAAAGAAGCGGAACTTACCTCCGCCTTTGTTGAGAAAGCAAAATTAATCGAAACATTGGGACGAATTGTAACATCTGTTGATGGTAGGCAACAAAATATAACTATGGAAGAAGGCGATGTAATCGTAATTCCACAGAAAACTAAAGTTGTGCAAATTAATGGTGAAGTATTCATGACCCAAGCCGTTCTTTATAATAAGAATTGGGATATAAAAGATTATATTAAACGTGCTGGTGGTTATACTTCCCGTGCAAATACTAAAAAATTCATAATTTTACGTTCAAATGGCGAAACAATTGTGGATAAAAAAGCTCAAGTAATGCCCGGTGATCAAATTTTAGTTCCACCGAAAATCACTACAAAAATGGTTCAGAACAGTTTGGATATGACCGAAATCCTATACAAAGTTGCCGTGGCTGCTGGGGTTATTATCCGATTATAAGAGAAGTAATTTAAATGCCAAAATACATATCCACATCTTGGCGTTTATTGCTTGAGAATAATATATCACCTTTTTTTAAAGATATTGATATCCAGCCTATTATCCCTGTCCTAAATAATAAAGCTGATGGCTATATTGGTTGGGGCAATAAGAAAACTGGCTTGGCTTCTGAAAAACTAGCCAAGAAATATAATAAGCCGTTCTTTAAATTGGAAGATGGATTTTTAAGGTCTTTGGGTCCAAGACATATATCAAAACAATCTCTATCCTTAATAATTGATGATATCGGGATCTATTATGATAGCACTAGACCATCCAAGTTAGAAAATTTAATCCTTGATGATAATAGCTTCAATGATGAGATTATTAATAGAGCAACAAAAACGATTAAATTTATAACCAATAACCAGCTTAGCAAATATAATCATGCGGTAGAATGTGAACTACAAGATATTGGCTTAGAGAATAATACTAAACCAACATTATTATTAATTGATCAGACTTTTAACGATGCATCTGTCATTGGCGCAGGTGCTAATATATCTGACTTCCAAACAATGGTCGATGATGCTATTAAATTAAAAAATAGCCATAAAATATTTGTCAAAATCCATCCAGAAGTGATTGCCGGTAAGAAAAAAGGCTATTTATACGATCTAATTAACAAATCAAGCCATAAAGAAGCATTTCAGATAATATCCAATGATTATAACCCAATTTCATTATTAAAACATATGAATGAAATATTCACAGTTAGTAGTCAAATGGGTTTTGAGGCATTATTATTAAATAAGAAAACAACCTGTTACGGCATGGCTTTTTATTCTGGCTGGGGTATTAGTATTGATAAAAAAACATGTGATAGGCGCAATAAAACTAGGGATGTTGAACAAGTATTTGCAGCTGCATATCTTCTATATACTAAGTATCTAAACCCATATAATAATCAAGTTTGTGCATTTGAAGAAGCAGCTAATATATTAAATACAATAAAACAGGTTAATGATGAAAACAGAGAATCTATTATCTGCTTACATATGAAGCCATGGAAGAGAAAGGCAGTTAATGGATTTTTATCTTATAATAATAAAAACCCAATCCATCTATCAAATGAAGATAAAGCGGTTAAATTAGCCAAATCAAAAAATGCTAGAATATATGCTTGGGCTGCCCATATTTCCGAAGATTTAGAAAAAAAATGCATAGATAATAATATCAAATTTGTAAAAGTAGAAGACGGTTTTATAAGATCAAAAGGATTAGGTGCTAATTTCAACCTGCCCTATTCACTATCTTTCGATGATTTGGGAATATATTACAGCGCCCAGACCGAAAGTAGAATGGAGTATATTTTAAATAATACAGAGTTTAGTCCAGAGCAAATAGAGCGATCAAGAAAACTAATCCAAGTAATTACTGATAGTAAACTTAGTAAATATAATCTCGGTAATGGTACTGATGCAAAAGCAGAGCAAGATCTGTTAAATACATTAAAAGATCTGAATAAGAAAATAATCTTAGTCCCTGGGCAAGTTGATGATGATAAATCTATTCTATTTGGTGCTGATAAAATAAAATCTAGCTTTGAATTGTTAAAAGAAGTTCGCTTAAAAAATAATGATGCTTATATAATATTCAAACCACATCCTGATGTGATGGCTGGGCAGAGGAAAAAATATGCCGAGATCGATCAATTCCCTGATTATGCCGATTGCATAATTTCGAACACAGATATCCTAAAACTTATTGATCTATCTGATGAAATCCATGTTTTAACATCTCTCACTGGTTTTGAAGCATTGCTACGTAATAAACTAGTTTATTGCTATGGCATGCCATTCTATGCTGGCTGGGGTTTGACCAATGATAATTACAAATGCAACAGAAGAACAAAAAAACTTAGATTAGAAGAATTAGTAACCGCTACATTAATATTATACCCAAGATATATTCACCCATTCAATCTACAACCATGTAGCCCAGAACAATTTATTGCCTCATTCCAAGAAAAAACAACTATAAATTCTGGATTTATAAGTTATTTGCGTATATATTGTGGGAAAATAAAAAAAGGGCTAGGGTTAAATGGATAAGAAAAGACAACATTTTTTACTGTTGCAAGGGCCAGTTGGCTTCTTTTTTTATATGCTTGCCCAAGATTTAAGAGCTAAAAACGCCAAGGTCAGCAAGATACATTTTAATGCTGGTGATGCATTATTTTGGAGTTTGTTTGATAAATCCGCCAAATCCTTTCAAAAGTCTAGACAAAAATGGGATTTTTATCTTCGTCGTTTTTTAAGTCGGAACAAAGATATAACCGATATTATCCTATATGGTGATTGTCGGCCTATCCATAAAATAGCCATTAAAATTGCAGCTGAAATGGGTATAAAGGTAACGGTATTGGAAGAAGGATATCTTCGCCCGAACATGATAACAATGGAAGAAAATGGAGTTAACGCCAATTCCCCAATGTTAAAAGACCTTAAGAAAACCAGAATAGATATTAAAAAACACGATAAAGAGCTCGAAGAAAATAGTATTAGATTAAGACATGTAAGCTTTTTCCAAGTAATCACCACAACCGTTTATTACTTCCTATGTATTATTGGCGGCTTATTTTACAACCGCAATAATAACCATAGAAAAACTAATCTAGTAACTGGTGGGACTATTTGGATACCTCGGTATTTTAGCTATCGTTACCGCAAATATAAATATCAAAAGAAAATCTCTGAGATATTAGCCTCAAAGAAGAGATATTTTATCTTTGCCATGCAATTAACTGATGATTATCAAATTCGTGAACATAGCCAGTTTAAGAACGTCAAAGAAAGTATTGTCCATGTAATTGAATCATTTGCCAAGAATGCGGATAAAGATGATCTCTTAATTATAAAAAACCATCCATTAGATAATGGCCATCACAGATATAATAAGAAGATAACTAGAGTTGCAGTTAGAAATAATGTGGCTGATAGAGTAATCTATTTAGATGGAGGAAGATTATTGCCTTTATTTAGAAGAGCCAAAGGAATGATTGTGGTAAATAGCACCGCAGGCCTACAATCAATCCACCATAAAATCCCAACAAAGGTTCTGGCAACTTCGATCTATAACTTAAAAGGCTTGAGCGATCCATCTGATTTAGGTGTTTTTTGGCAGAAACAAGAACTGCCCGATACAGAATTCTACAAATGCTTCCGTAGGTATCTATTGAATACTAATCAAATAAATGGTAGTTTCTATAGTCCCAAAGGAATAAAAACATTAATATCCAAAATATCTAGCCAGATTTTGGTTAATGATAAAATTAAGGCAAAGGATAATTGCCAAGAGAAATATATTAAAATAGCAAATATTAAAAATTAATTAGGAGTAAATTAAAATGGAATCAGGAAAAAACTTTAGCAAAGCATCAAAGAATGTAACATCACTAACTCTTGCATTT
>CALDHH010000176.1 GCA_937941575.1 uncultured Alphaproteobacteria bacterium
GTTGGATATGGATTGATATATTTCTAACTACTTCCGCCACAACATATAATACTTGTTCCATTTTTTCTGGATCAGTTTTCTTTAATCCCCATGGTGCTTGTTCATCAACATATAAATTTGCTTCGCCCAATACTTCCCAAATAGAGCTTAGGATATTGTGGAGTTTGCGACCGTTTTCAAAATGATCTTTTGTTTTATCAAGCAAGTCTGAACTTGCCAATTTTAATAGTTTTTTAGAACTATCATCTAAATAATCAGCATCATAATTAAATTCACCAATTTCTGGAAATTTTGCCTCACAATTTTTATAGATCATGGATAAAGTCCTTTGAGCCAAGTTACCAAGATTATTAGCAAGATCACTATTTACCCTTGTAACAACTTGCTCATGTGAGAAATCGCCATCATTACCAAATGATACTTCACGCAATAAGAAATAACGAACTTGGTCAAGTCCATATTTTTCAACCATATCAGCGGGGCTTACTACATTACCAATTGATTTTGACATTTTTTCGCCACCAATATTTAAAAAACCATGTCCAAAAACCTGTTTTGGTAATGGTAGATCAGCAGACATTAAGAATGCTGGCCAATAAATTGCATGGAAACGTAAAATATCTTTACCAATTAAATGAATATCTGCTGGCCAAAATTTATTATATTTATCTTCATTATCAGTGGAATAACCCAAAGCACTAATGTAATTTGTTAATGCATCGACCCATACATACATCACATGTTTTTCATTTCCTGGAACTTTTACACCCCAATCAAAACTTGTTCTTGAAATTGATAAATCTCTTAGACCGCCTTTAACAAAGCTTTTTACTTCATTTAATCTGGTTGATGGTTGAATGAATTCTGGATGTTCTTCGTATAATTCCAATAATTTATCTTCGTATTTTGATAATTTAAAGAAATAACTTTCTTCTTCCATCCAGTCCACTTCAGTCTGAGTTTCAATAGAAACACGTACACCATCTTTATTTAATTCTGTTTCATCTTCTTTATAAAATGCTTCATCACGTATTGAATACCAGCCTTCATATTTATCTAAATAAATATCTCCTGCTTCTTCCAATTTCTGCCAAAAATTCGCAACAACTTCTTTATGTCTTTCTTCCGTTGTTTTTATAAAATCATCATTTGAGATATTCAATAGCTTAGTCATTTGAATAAATTCATCTGATATTTTACTTGCCAATTCACTTGGTTCTACTCCAAGTTCGCCTGCTGTCTTATGGACTTTCTGACCATGTTCATCTGTACCTGTTAAAAAATGGACATCATAACCGTCAAGGCGTTTAAATCTAGCCATAACATCAGCCGCAATAACTTCATAAGCATGCCCAATATGTGGCGATCCGTTTGTGTATGAAATTGCAGTTGTTATATAAAAACTTTTATCTGTCATTTTTTATAGCCGATCCTAAATATAATTATATGATTTAAGCCCTATGATAAGTTGCTTTTTGCCACAAGTAAAGAATGAAAGCATATTTCAGAATGGCTATAATTATTTTATTATTTACAGGCGATTAGACTGCTCAAAATTACCTGCCTACGATCTAGATTGGATATCTCTGCCTTATTTCTATTATCTAGAATATTATCTCTAGTCTCAATCCATTTTTGTAACGGCTTTAAATTATAGACCTTATCGATTATCTGCGTTTCACCATCAATGATTTCTATTATTTCTTCCCCAGATAATTTTGATTTCATCATCCGATCCAACCACCAGATAAATAAATCCATTGTGTTTTTGTAATTAATATCTTCTTTTACTGAAGCCAATTTTTCCGATAATTTATGAGTTTTGAATAGATCGAGATTTGGTAAGCTATCTAATATAGATAATAATTCTTGGAAACTGGCGATACCATTGCTCTCATTTAACTCAATTGCCTTACCGACACTACCATCTGACAATCTTATCAAGGTTTTTAATTCTAATTGGCTAGTATCTGGTAGCAGATTACTTAATATTCTAATTGCATTATCTTCCGATAATTTATCCATTTTAATAAACCTACAACGAGATCTAATGGTTGGTAAGAATAGCCCTGGTTTACTACTAACCAATATTATCAAAGTTTTCTTTGGTGGTTCTTCCAATATTTTAAGTAAGGCATTTTGAGCGTTTCTGTTTAAAGTCTCTGCTTCATCAATCAAAATAATCTTCCAGCCACCTTCTGCCGAAGTTTTCCGAGCAAATTTATTAATTTTTCGGATTTGATCTACTTTTATCTCTTTTGGTAATTTACCAGTTTTTGGATCTAGCTCTCGCATAATTAAATGCAAATCAGAATGCCCACCAGAGATAACTCGGTCAATAATTGGGTTATCGTTCGATATTGCTAAACTAGTTGGCTTGGCATCATCACCGAATAGCCCACCCGAAGATTCACCACCTTCTACAAGTAAGAATTTAATAAAACGATATGCCAGGGTTGCCTTACCAATTCCAGGGATTCCAGTTAGGACAATTGCATGGGGTAATCTGTTTTCATTAAACATTTTTAACAGATCTGCTTCAATATCAGCGAAGCCAAATAATTCATTATTTGATGCAGGTGTTATTAAGCTCGGATCAAACTCTTTGAAATTATTAGCCAGATTATCCATTTGCCAATTCCTGTTCATCTAATCCAAATTTTTTAGAAACAACTGCCATAATTTCCGCATGGATTTCTTCGATTGATTGTTCCGCATTAATTACGATACAACGCCTTGGGTATAATTCGGCGATTTTTAAGAAACCATCACGTAGTTTTTTATGAAATTCTAATCCCATTAATTCATATCTATCTTCGGTATTTTCTAGCTCATCATTGCTATCTTGCATATGTTTATTTGATCTTCTTAAGCCAATCTCGGCATCAATATCCAAAACAATGGTTAAATCTGGACAGAAATCCTCAGCAATTAAACGATATAAACGATTGATAATTTCTTGCCCTAAATCCATACCGTAACCTTGGAATACTCGACTTGAATCGGCAAATCTATCAGTAATTACCCAATTACCTTTTTCCATTTCTGGCCAGATTAATTTGACCAAATGCTCACGTCTGGCAGCAAATAATAATAAAGCTTCACTTAATGGATCCCAATTACCGCCATCTCTTTGTACCAATAAATTTCTGATTTTTTCAGCTTCGATTGTACCGCCCGGCTCTCTAGTTGTGGTGGCATTAATCCCAATTTCTTTTAATTTATTACTAAGCAGCTCGATCTGGGTTGTCTTACCAGTACCTTCACCACCCTCTAAGCTGATAAACTTGCCTTGCAATTTATAGCCTTTCTAAAGCAAAATGCTTCATCTTCGTAAGGGTCTTCTTAACAAAACCAAGTGATAAAACATCTTCACCTGCAACCAAGTCAAATTCTTTTATACCAACTTCTGGAATTAATATCTTTAGCTTACCCAAAACATCGCCTTTTTTAATCGGAGCCGCAATTGGAGTTTCATATTCAATCGTAACTTTAATATCTTTCTTCTTATCAATTGGAATCAGCATATTAATATCTTTTGCAGGCACGATTGATACAGTCGATTTCATCCCCAACCAAGTATCAATTTCTTCAATATGCTCACCTTTTTTAAATAAAGTCATATTTTTAAAGTTCCTAAAGCCCCATTCTAATAATCTTGAGGATTCAGCTGCTCTTTCTTTTTCAGAACTAAGGCCGTTCACCACCAAAATTAAACGACGACCATCACGCTTGGCCGATGAAATCATGCCATATCCACCAATTTCAGTATGCCCAGTTTTCAAGCCATCCACACCAATATTTTTATATAAAAGCAAGTTACGATTTGGTTGATTAATTTTATTATAGGTAAATTCCTTCATTGAATAATAATGGTAATATTCAGGAAAATCTTTAATCATCCGATAAGCCAAAACTGCCAAATCCTTAGCAGTGGAGTAATGGTTTTTATCTGGCCAACCGCTTGCATTGGTGAAGTTACTATTCTTCATTCCAATTTCTTTGGCACGTTCTGTCATTAATCTTGCAAATACATCTTCATCACCAGAAATACCCTCAGCAATTACGATTGTCGCATCATTTCCTGATTGAACAATCACGCCCTTAATTAAATCTTCTAATTTAATTCGTTTGCCAAGCTGGACAAACATTTTGGAGCCGCCCTTTTTCCAAGCTTTCTCACTTACCAAGAATTTATCAGTTAATTTCAAAGTGCCGTTTTTTAAACCATCAAAAACCATATACATGGTCATTACTTTGCTCATTGATGAGGTTGGCATTTGTTCTGATGATTTTTTATCCAGTAATATCGTATCCGTATTAACATCAATTAAAACTGCATTACCTGCTGGCGTAGTTTGATTTGTACCAGCCAAAGCCATATTCTGATAAAGAGAAAAAACAACAAGAAAAACTGCAAAAATTCTTAATTTCATAAAACATTCCTAATAATAAAATTTGATATGTTTTAATAGCAAAAATGATTGGCTTAAGCAATAAATTATATTTTATTGACATACCCACAAGCTGAGCCTATATTACAGCATATTTAATTACATCTAAAAAGGCTCTCTCTCATGGATATTAGCAAAGCATTTGAAAAAATAGCTCGAAAAATTAAACCTATACGAATTCAAATGGAAATTGCAGAAGGTATAATGGATGATACTCCTGTATCATATGATTGGGTTAAAGATATTGTTGATCACACGACAAGATATTCTATTATTTATAAAAAGCTTGATATATTTGATGCGATGATGGCAACCATGCTTTGGCGAGCATCCTGTAATGGCTTTAATGATATTATTAAAGATATTTCTAATAAATATAGTAATTCAGAGATTGTCCAAGGAATAGCTGGTCATTCTTATTGGTGCGCTGCAATAAATGATAACTTAACTGGTATGAAAATATTAATGGATAATCTAGGTTCTCATATTGAAGCAAAAGATATCTCAGAAGCATTGAGCAGAGCGGCATACCAAGATAATATGGGCATAGTTACTTATATCTTAGATGAATTTGATGATATTTTAAGTAAAGATAATATAGTATCGGGATTATCTGCATCTGTTTGCTTTGCAAGAAATAATGTTTTAGAAGAAATATTTAAAAGAAAAATAAATATATTAAGCTTATCAGATATGACTAAAATCCAAGACAGATACAATGTTCAGGAGAATCTTTATAGAGAAAGAGCGGAGAGCAAGGGTATGGATTTTGCTAAAACCCAAGAGATATTAAACCATTATAAAAATCAGATATTAAATAAAGATAGTAAGCTTAAAAAACTGCCTATAAGAAAGAGATAAACATCAAATAAAAGATATAGCTAAGTAAGATAATCACAATTATACTTAGAAAAGACAGGCTGTATAAACCACCATGTTTATTCATCTTCTCCATCAGTTTTGATATCGGTGATTTCTCTTCTGCCATTTATTCTAAAACAATTTTTGCATCATTATATCCGCGTTTAATTGCTTTATTTAATGTATAATCAGCATCGGCAACCTTACTAAATGGACCAATTCTTACACGGTAAAATTCACGACCATTTATCTGGGCTGGCTTGATTATTGATTTACCAAGACCGTTCGATTTTTTAATTAAAGCTTGCGCGTTATCATATGATGAGAATGATCCAATTTGTACATATGTACCTGTCTTCACTGGCTTTTGATGACTAACTACTTGATTGGGCATGAATCTACCATTATCACTATGCCCCTGAACTTTTGTTTCTTTTAAAAATTCCAACTCGTTTAGAAACCTATCTGGATTATTTGGTAGAACATCATCGACACTCAAAGTTTCAACGGTTAAATCATCCGTATTTGCAACCATTACAGCATCATTTTTTAGATAAGCAACTTTTTTAGGCTGAGCCATCACATATTCGATTGGCTCTGAAGTTACAGGAATTGCCCTTAATGCTGGCATATCCGGTGCTTTTTCTCTGATAATTCTTGGCTGATGGCTTGAGCTATTTAATCTTGATAATTTTTTTGCAGTCATTCCTCTGGTATCTTTGCCAGATTTGGCAGCCGCAGCAAGCGCCCTACTTTCCTTTGCCAATACTTGGATTTTTACCTTAGTGATACCTTTGTTTTTAAACCCTAATAATTCTGCACCTTTTCTCGACATATCAATAATACGGCCATGCGCATATGGGCCACGATCATTTACACGTACCACAACTGATCTACCATTCTCTAGATTTGTTACTTTTACCAATGCTGGTAATTGTAATGTTTTATGAGCAGCTGTTAATTCAAATTGGTCATAAATTTCACCATTTGCAGTTTTCTTACCGTGAAAATCAGTACCATACCAAGAAGCAATACCAGTTTGAACAAGGTTAAAGTCTTCTTTTGGTTTATACCATTTGCCTTTTATTTTATAGGCACTTCCAATTTTATATTTACCTTGTGATTTGGCCGATTTTGGATATGGAATTTTTTTGGCGTAATGTCCAACTTTTTGTACCTGCGTACAGCCACCAAGTAAGAACGCACAAGAGATTACTAATATAAGATATTTTTTCATTTTATAGTTTTTTCCAAATTTTTATTAAACGATGATGCTCATATATTCTATAGGTATTTTTAAACTAACCCAAGTATTTTAATTAATAAACAGCCAAACTATCCGCCAATAAACCAATTGTAGTTGCAAAATAAGTTGATTTATTCCATTTCATGATAACTTTATAATTATTATATACTAAATAAGTATCTGTACCAATTCCATCAGGCTGTACTAATGATCCCATCATATTTAAAGCAGGAATATTTTTACCAGTAACTGTTTTAATTCCCATCTTATTCCAAAAAGATAATGGCTTTTCAATATCTAAGCTAATCCATTTTTTCTCATTAAAACCTTTTGGTAAGAATACTCTTCTGCCCCATGTTTCATCTGTTTTCCAACCACGGCTGATTAAGTAATTTGATGCTGATGCAAATACATCATCTTTGGTATTCCAAATATCTTTTTTACCATCTTTGTTAAAATCAACTGCATAGCTTAGGAAACTTGAAGGCATAAACTGGCTCTGCCCCATAGCCCCTGCCCAAGAACCTTTCATATCTTTATATTCAATATGACCTTGATCTAATATTTTCAAAGCGTGGAATAATTCAGTTCTAAAAAATTTTGAACGTCTGCCGTCATATGCAAGTGTTGCAAGTGCATTTACAATGTCAAATCCACCAGTATAGCCACCATAACTTGTCTCCATTCCCCAAAGAGCCACGATAAATCTTGGATTAACGCCATATTCTGCCCTTACTTTTGCAAGTTTATTAGAATGTTTCCGCATCATTTTGCGCCCAGTTTCAATTCGGTTTGAATTTAAGCTTTTACGACGATATTCTTTATAAGTCATTTTTCCTTCTGGCTGTTTTCGGTCCAATTCAATAATTCTTGGAATTGGTTTTAAGCCATTATGAAGTGCAGTTTTAATTATTCTATTCGATATACCTTTTTGTTTTGCTTCCATTCTGACATCTTGCAGCCAATTAGAGAAGCTCTGCGTATTTGCATTCGCAATACCCGGTAGACAGAAAACCATGCTTAAAGCCAAGCATAGATTTATAAATTTGATCTTATTCATTCGATAACCCCTCTTAAATTCATTATTTTTATATTATGATATAGATTACACGAAAAAAAAATAATATTTAGTCTTTTATATTAAAAAAAAACATGTTAGTAATGTTTCCACGACGGAGGGGTGGCAGAGCGGTTGAATGCACTGGTCTTGAAAACCAGCATAGGCGAGAGTCTATCGTGGGTTCGAATCCCACCTCCTCCGCCATT
>CALDHH010000177.1 GCA_937941575.1 uncultured Alphaproteobacteria bacterium
CAAAGCAAAAACCATTATTAATTTTATTTTGGAAGAGAAAAAGGAAAAGCACCCAACAACAAATTATATATGGAGAACAAGAGAAGATAGTAGAGTAAGGTCAAGACATGCAGCCAATAACGGTAAAATATTTTCATGGGATAACCCACCCGAAGGCGGACATCCAGGCGAAGATTGGGGTTGTAGGTGCTGGGCAGAGCCTGTTTATGAAGGCAACCAAGAAAAAATGGGGTTAAGGCAAGAAGTGATAGAAGCTTATAGCGGCTTAGCTGGAGTATGGAATACGTTCCATTTTGCATATCATTTTATTTTTGGTAAAGGTAGAACTGTTACTTTATCAGAGACGGGACATTTAGAAAAAGTTATCCAAATATCTAAAGAAAAGGTGTTTAAAAGAGTTGAAGAACAAGTCGCAGATAGAATGCGTCTAATCCTTAATGGCCCATTATTTTATAGCACAAAAAAATCTTATAACTTTTATAAAGCTCATTGGGTTATTGAAAACGGTACTCTAAGTACTCAAACTGTTGGAAAAGTTAAGAAAGAAGGAAATATATTAACACTCGATGCTGAAACAACTTACAATTTCTCAGATGAGGTTACAGACCCAATTAGTTTAAGGCAGGCATTACGTGGTTATCACAGTGTAAATGACCTTCCTGATTCTTGGTATGGAATTATAGAACTTGGTGTAACAGATTTACTCCTTGGGAGCTTTTACACTATAAAAGGATCTTGGAAAACCAAGCTTTCTGGCAGTATCTATTTAGATAAATAATTATCTATGTTACTATTTTAAATTACCAACATACAGACTAAGATTAAAAGATGCTAAACCTAAAAAAAATAACTATTAAATCAATATTAAAAACATATATATTTATTACCGCGCTAATTGGCTTCCTGCATATGATGTCATTATTATTCTCTATATTTATATTTAGAGAAGTAATACCACAGGAAATGTCAGTATCATTTAGGAATGGTTTTACCTATCTAAGCAAATCTGAAAACGCCCAAGATAAATTTCTGCTTGATAATAAGGGGAAAACTATTATTAAGGGTGGCGTTAAAGGCTTAGCCATATATAAAAATTTTATATATGGCTATTATGATCCTCCATCCCCCTTATATCTTTATTTTATCTGTGAAGCTGGTAAAGACTGTACTAATACTCGATCTTATAATCGAGCTAAATTTGATAAACTAGTAAAAGAAAAAAAAATACCCCCATTCTTGTTTCCCTATAAAAAAGAAAATATCCAAATACTAACAATGGAATGGCTAAAAAGAAAATTGTCTTTTCAAGAGGTGATAGAATGAAATTCAATATAAAAAAGATTACCCCATCTATCTATAAAAACATTATTAAATTACCATTTATGATTGCTATATATTTCATGTCTTTTATTGGAACTATGCATCTATTACTAATATTATATGCATTTTTTATTGCTTGATTATTTTTATAGGTTATTGAAGCAATTGTAAAAAAAATGATATAGTAACTGCATTAATTTTAATTATTATTTATATATTTTAAAAAGTAGAATAAATATGAAAGAAGCCATAAAAGAACCACAAAACTATAATATAAGAAATAGGGTAGAAAATTTTAAATTATTAATAAAGCAGACGTAAGCTTTAAATTTATTGTTACTTATTTAATCAAGCTTTCACTTAAACCATATATCTTCTGTACGTTTATTATAGCCCATATTGTACTAATTACTATATTACACAATATTATAAAGCACTTACGATATTAAGATAATAGTAGAATGGAGCACACAAATTGAAGCAGTTATTAAAAAAGATGTTAGTAAAAGTAAGTTCCCTGGTAAATAATTTAGAGCTTGAGAAGCTTAATATTACCAAACAAAAATTTGGCTGGACGCGTATATGGTTGATTTTTATAATATCACTTATCATATGCTTTTTTGAATTTACCCCAGAAGTTCATGAAGCACGCATGAAGATTCCGCCCGAAGTTTTTGAAGGTAAAAAAACATGGAGCTGTCCTAGTATATTAGAAAACCGTCCATGGTATAGCACTTTTAATTACTGGTTATGGCTATCAATTATTGCGACACCCCTTTTCCTTTCTTTTGCAACGGTTTCTATGCCGAGATGGCAAAAAACTATAATTTTATTATTATCTATTGCCATCTCATCTTTAATAATGAGCCTTGGTATTAATTTAGCATGGGTTATTACAAACGACCCTTTCTATGCTATAGACCCAAGTTTAACTGGTGGAGTTGAATGTGTTAGTAGTGGTTCTGGGCGAGGCGTTGGTATGGTTTTGAGTTGGATACCAATAGGAATATATACAGTATTTTGGCTATTAATAAGATGGGTATTTTTAAAAATAAAAGAATATAAATGACCATATTCAATATCTGGTTCATGGGTTACACATATTGAAGCAATTGTAAAAAAGTGATAAAGTAATCGAATTCATTTTAATTATTATTTATATATTTTAAAGAGCATTGCAATCATTAAAGAAAAACTAATAAGCTTAATAACTGCTAAATCCATTTATTCCTCTGCTATCATTATACTTTTGGCAATGGCTTTAATATTTCATCTTTTTCCAGCGATAGAAAACGCCAGAAATACAGTACCACCAGAGGTTTATGATGGTACAGGGGAATGTGGATGTAGTTGCATTTCAAATAGCCGACCTTGGTATAGCGTTTTTAATTACTGGTTCTGGTTATGGGTTATTTTTCCTTTACGTGTAATTATCTATATTAAACCTAGAGAACATATATTAAAAAAGACTCTGATAACTCTAACTACAATTGGGATTTGCTATGGACTTATGAATCTAGCCCTACACCTTAGTTGGGATATAAGGAATGATATATTCTATGGGCTAGATGCATCACTAACAAATGATAAAATATGTGCAAATATTGCAGATGGTGGCAGCATTGTATTTTACCTAGTGCTTGGTTGGATACCTGCAAGTATGTATATAGCTTTTTGCTTTCTACTTCGCTCTATTTTTACCAAGGATAAGATGAAGAAAAATGATAAAGTAGCCATCAATCCAAAAACTATTAAATTGAGCTATACATCTATTATAATCAGAGTTTTAATAATAGCTTTATTTATAATGTTATGCTGGTTTACTTTATTATACTATTTTCCTACGTATTTGGATGACTTATGGGTATCTTTAACCGAAGTAACAGATGCAATTGTTTTTGTAACTACATTACTTATATTTGTATTACCCTTCATATATGTTCCGTACGCTTTATTTGCTGGTGCTACAATATCCTTGCTTATATTTGCCTCTATTAAACTATACAGGAAAATAAAAAAATAAAGACCCCACAGATTCTTAATATAAAAAACAACCCTAAGATGGATTATTATATCTGCTAGTTATGAATGTTTATCAAGTGTAATTAGGTGCGTTAATAGGTGTTTGGTATATTAGATTTACCCTAACTATAAGAGAAAAACTCTTAGGCACTTGACATTTTCATATTTAAAGGTATAATTTCTTATGAAAAAGGATTACTAATGTTAAAAGCATATAAAAACATAGTCAAAGATACTCATACCCAGTTGCGTATAAGCGTAGCTGACTCCTTTTTATCGGGCAATCTTGATCTCAAATTTGTAAATAACTTAGCAGATAAATTAATCGAATCTAATCCAGAATTAGATGCTATAATAAGCAAAGAAAAACTAGAATTATTAAGTGCAATTAGCTCAAAATCTTCTACATCTGATCTTTTAAATCTAAAGATACCTGAAGTTGCTACTTTATGGGGGGCTGGTTTAGCCTATATATCTAAAGATTGTGATATTCAGAAAACTGATCTTTGGGAAAAAATTACTGCATCAGATGCTTTAATAAAAGAGCGTAATGAATGCTGTTACGAGCTATATAGATCTTTCCGTAAAATTGGCTTTGATGAATTTAAAGTAACTCTAAATCCTCCTAAATACCCCGATATAGGTTATTACTGTAATCTTAAAGACAAGGTTGTTAATTTAGATCCTGTCTGGATGCTTATCTTAGGTATTGAGAAATCTAGGGCAGCAATGATGCATGAGGTTGCACATGCAATTGGTACAATTGCCTTTACACCAAAAATGCAATCTTTACGCGATGAAATTAAAAAGATCGGCAAACCAGACCCATTTAAGAATACAGAAGAATATATCAAGCAAGCCCTGCTTAATCTTGAATGGAAAAATAGATTTTATATGGCTGATGAATGTGAAAACAGCTATGCGAATAGATTTATGGCCAATAGGGGTAAGACTGGATCAGAGGATTATGGAACTTCTATGAATTATATAGAGGCAACTTTTGGTGGGATTCAGCAGGCTGCAGAAAAAGTAACTAGCAATGATGGTAATATTTCATCAACCGATTATTTCTTTAATCTTAAACGAGCAATTAGATATTCATTTTTTAAAAATAATGATTTCTTCAATGACACTCGAGAAGATTGGAGAAAGATAGGCGTTGAACCTGATTGGATAGAAAACGGCAAATTATCTGGTTGGGATGCTCTACAAGAAGTTTGCTTAGAATGTAGAAAGCTAGAAGAGTTACAGCCCGATACTGGTGACATGGTATTCGGAGGAGAATATTTTTCAAAGAAGAATTATTCTTGTTGGGAGCAAAGAGTTGCAATAATGGATGAAATATTCGATGAATTTGCATTAAAATATACTAAAGACATGCAAAAAGAATTAGAGCAAAATATACGTCAACAGATTGAGCAAGCTCAAGAACAAGAACAAAATCAAGAACCTGATGATAATAATTCAGAATCTAGCGATAATTCCGAGCCTTCAGAAAATAATGACAATGAAAATAACGAAGGTCAGTCAGAACAAGAATCTTCATCTGACGGAGAGAGTTCAGAGCAGGAATCTAATGGCCAAGAAAACCCTACTGATTCAAAGAACTCGACTGGTAATGATAGCTCCGAGATAGAGGAAAACATTGACCCATCAGAAAATGATGAAAATCAGGCAGGAGGCAATCCTTCTATTGATGAAAAAACTCCAGATGAGGGAGCGGAAGAAAGCGAAGATAACCTAGATAATCAGGATGCTAAATCTGAAAGCAATAATGAATTAGATGATGAGGAGAATAAAGATGGTTCTCCAGATGATAGCAATAAAGCTGATGATAATTTACCTGAAATAGAAACACCTCCAGAAACTCCACAAGACAGCCAAATTTTACCAGAAGAAAGTAATGAAGAAGATACGGATAAGACTTCTGATCAAACTATCAAAGAAATACTGGATGAGCTTAAAAAAGAAAAAGAAGATCAAAAACAGAATGAAGATAATAATGATCAAAAACAACCAGAACAACCTATAACAAATAGCCAATTTACGGGCAACCAAGACCCTGTTAATTTATCAGAAGTTAAAAACATTATTGATCTAAATGAATATGATAAAGCGATCTTGCCATTTAAACAAACTATAAGCTCGGTCTCAAAAATATTTAAGAAAATGCGAGAGCTAAATATTTCTTTTGAAAGATCTCCTTCAAAGAAACGAAAGCTATTACCACAAAAAGGTGGAATATCTGCTTATGATAGAGCAAAGAGAGAAAGAACCTTAAAAAAAGCATATAACGGCGAAGCTTTAAGATTGGATGATTTCAAACAATTTAAGACTAAACAAAAAAATATCATTCAAGGGGCTGATATTAATATTGAGATATTACTTGATATATCTGGATCTTTAGATGGTGCTCCATTAGATACCGCCTTGGCAACTGCCTGTAGTCTATATGAGGCTGCAAGCAAAGAAGAAGGAGTTAATGTTAATATAACAGCCATGGGTCAACCAACCCCAATTGCAATTGCGAGAATGGGACAATCAAGTACAGAGATTAGTAAGAATATATTAAAAATCAGACAAATATCGGGCTCAGCTCAAGATTTCTTATCACCTGCATTAAAAGATGTTTTTCAAAGATATGAGAATGATAGTAAAAATGAACCTAATAAATCCATCACTGGAAAAACCCATGTTTTTGTAGTTTCCGATGGTTATTTTAGCGATGAAGAGCTAGCAGTCTACGCGACAGATGATGTGATAAACAAATGTAAACATACAAGTATGGATTTTATATTAATGTCGCATCCTCATGATCATCAAGGCCCCCAAATATTAAACCTTATTAAGAATAATTCATTAAACAAAAGAATTGGTTGCAAGCAAATAAATGAAATATCAGAAATCCATGATGCTTTGATAGATTTGACTAAATCTAGATTAAAAAGCCTAAAAAATGGAATGTTAACAACAGCTATTAAATTAAAAGAAAATAAAAATATTTTAAGTAATTGGAGAGGTTATAAAAATGGAAGATAATAATTTTAACTTGGTAAATATGGGTACAAAAAGCAGACCTTTGCCAACATGGAATCGTACAGAACACAAAGGTGGAGCTCTTATGAGCGCCAAAGGTCAAATTTCCCTGTACACTCAAAGATCTGACATGGATAACATCGATATTGGAGAGAGACTTTATGCAGAATTAATGCGTAACTATCCATCCCGTAATATGATTGAAAACTTAATCCACGAGTTAAAAGCACGTGACCCAAATAGAACAGATTGGAAAAAGAATAGCTTTGTTAGTGGCAATGTCGGTGGCCCTGGCGTTGGTAAAAGTTTCCTATTTAAATTAATTGGTGATTTAGTTCACCCACAAGGCGCCCTATATCTAAACTGTAAAGGTACCGATATGGGCTCCATATTTTCAGAAACCGTATTTGATACAAGCGGTGCAATGGAAGAGAAAAGCGCCATTGATGCTAGAATTATACAACATAATCAAGGTATAAACTTCTTAAAACCAGATAGCATAAATACTCTAAAATCAGCACTTGGAGATATTGTTAAAGCTAAAGAAATTGATGGCAAAGAAGTTATTTCAATTGATTGGGGTAATTTAAAAGTTTCAGGATCTACAAGCACAGAGCAAGAATATCAAGCACAAGTAGTATCACAATGTTTGCGCCAGATCTGTAGCAATGAGGATATAGCTATTAAAGAAGGCGGTTTATCCATCGGTATCACAACAAGAGATGGCATTGCAATTAGAGCATTGGATAAAAACTCTGCTGATTATGGTCGCCCAATTTTGCTTGATGAGTTAAATGCAGACGAAGACGGCGAAGGCTCACAAGAAAAATTATTTGAATTTATTGCATTTCTATCTGACCCAAAGGTAAAGACAATTACATTAACTGGTGGACAGAACCGTCAAATTACCATTAACCGAGATGATATCCCATCTACATTTCGTTTTAACTTTACTGCCAATCCAAATGCAGAAGGAATGAATCGTGGTGGCTTTGATCGTGCTCTAATGTCCCGTTTCGGTGCTCAGCTTGATATAAGAACCGTTCCAGATTCAGATGAACTTGATTATGCAGATCGTATTGCAGGTTATTTAACAGGCGCCCCATTAATGCAAATCTATGCAACAGGCCGTCAAAATAATGGTCAGAATATCTTTGATGATAAACCAGAGATATTAGTCGCAGCTGCAAATAACATCCGCGAGAAGGCTCTAACACCATCAGAGAAAAAACACCTAAATGATAGTAATGGCCGAGAAGAAGCTCAGAATATTGAAATTGCAGGCAGAGTAATTAAAATGTCCACCCAATTGGCCTCTTTCTTTGATCGCTTGGGTGATTTATTAAACCCTGAATCTAATTTATACCAATCTAGTGATATTGATATTTCAACTGAATATGGGAATTATTTAAATGAAGTCCAAGTCGATGCTCGTTTAGTAACTAAACTTATTGAGAAAGCCAGCTCAATTGCTCCAATTGCCGAGACTGAAAATTTAGAAGATATTGCCAATGCTTTTGCTGGTGGTTTTGCTGAAAAAGATAATCCAATAGAAGCTAAGTTAGAAGATTCTTTAGGAAATAGAGGAAAAAGATTAGAAGATTTTATATTAGAATGGCTAAAAGAAGTAATTATACCGGCTGATGCGAAAACAAGAGGAATTGATGTTAAAGAATGTAATATTATTCTGAACTTAGCATTAAAAGAAGCTGCTGATAATGGGATAGGATCCAGAGACCATCAAGATGGTTTTAGAGGTCAAGTTACTCCAATACATAAATTATTTAACATTGATAGATTTAAAAACATACGTGAGCAAATGCGTATTGTTCGTGATGTCATGCTTAATAATTTAAAGGTAAAGCTAGATAGTTTAAGAAATGATGATCCATCTGTACCAGAGCTACCAGAGAATAAAGATGAAATTGTTTCAATTAGCGAATGGGAAAACTTCTCTGATAAAGCGCTGGAATTAGCCAATGAAGATAAAGAACTTTTATCCGTTTGTCATCCAGATCTAGAGCATATGGCTGAGAACCCATTTGGGCAAGGTTACTTGCTAGATACAATTAATTTGACCAAAAACCCAGATATTGAGTTTAAAGATTTAATTGAACGTGATGGTTTATTATCTACCTTAGCAACTCCTAAGTTTAAAGAAATAACATTAAGCAGAATATGGGAGCAAATTGTAACTAATAATTCAGAAACTACAGATTCTGATTCAATAGAAGAGATGCTTACTGTTACAAGCCTATTAGTTCAAAAAAACGGTAACCCAGACATCATGCATATCATCAGAGATGAGGATAATACAATATTAGTATCTGGACCAAATAATGATGATGATTTTAAGGAATTATTAAAAAGACAAAATATCACTTATATCGATTACACCGATAGTTCTGCTGCAGAGCTATTAGATACTGCCTTAGATGAAAGCTGTAAAGGTGATATTGATGAGCTAAAATCATCGTTTTTAATGAGAAATGGCCTTGAAGAAGATAGAGAGAAATACATGGATATGAGCATCGGAGAATTAATTACAGATGTTAAAAATATACCACCAATTGCACCAGTATATGTAACATCCAAGCCTAATCATTCTCTATGCAAAAAACTCCTATATCCGGGAGCTAAGTAATGCAAGTTTGTAAAGAAAATATTGGTGAAATCTTAAGGAAAATTAGAAGTAACGATAAAAGCTTATCAATGGTGATGCTTGCACATTGTAGGCCTAATGAGCCTCGTGCTGCTGGCCATATACCTAAAAGTGATATAGTTGAGATCCTTGATGCTCTAAAAACTAATACCAGCGTTAAGAAACTACTTATACATGATATAGATGGAGCTGATTATTGGTTAGGTACTGCTATTGGAGAAATGTTAAAAGAAAATACTTCTATTGATGATTTAGAAGTATCTAGAGTTATGTTTAAAGAAAAAACTTTTAGTAATTTTTGTAAAGGCTTAGCTAGCAATAGTAATTTAAAAAAACTTAATCTGGCTTCCAATGAGATGGTTTTTGATGACTCTATGGATCTATCAATGGCACTTAGCGATAATAAATCCTTATTAGAGTTAAGAGTGGCAAATAATAAGTTAGAAGATGATAGCATAGATATGATTGCACATGGATTAGAGATCAATGAAAGCTTATTGAAATTCTCTTTTCCAGAGAACCAAATTGGTATCCAAGGCTTTAATTCCCTCTTGGATCTGTTACTAGCTAATAAATCAATAACTCATGCTGATTTTACCTCAAT
>CALDHH010000178.1 GCA_937941575.1 uncultured Alphaproteobacteria bacterium
GGGTCAGTTAGCTCACCATATGCATTGGCGAGTTCTAGCCCACAGATAAATAACTCAAATCTTTCTGCAAATCTTGGATCAGATGATTTTGGCTTGGATAATGCAGCCATTGATATTGGGTAATCATATATTATTGTTGGAACTGGAGAGCCTAGATTAGGTTCAATCTTTTCTAAGAAAATGCGGAAGAATATATCTTCCCAATTATCCTCTCTATCGGTTCTAATCCCTATATTATTTGCTCTTATTTTAAATTCATCTGTATCTTCTAAAATATCCTCGATATCAATATCTGCATATAACTTAAAAGCTTCAACCACGGATAGAATCTGCCAATCTTTGTGCAAATCTGATTTTAAGCCTTTCCAGTTAATGACTTTATCACTGCAAGATCTAACCATTTGGGTAAGCTCCGCCATTAATTCTTTATAATCAATACCTGTATGATACCATTCCAACATAGTGAATTCTGGGCTGTGATTTGGTGAGTTATCAGCATTTCTAAATGATTTACAAATTTGATATATCTTTGGCAAACCCGCTACCAATAGCTTTTTCATGGTGAATTCTGGACTTGTTTGTAAGAACATATCATTTGAGCTAAGTAAATCATTTGATTTCAGCTCAGTTTTAAATGAATGCATATGCAGTCCTGCACCTGAATTCTTTTGTAATATCGGAGTTTCCACTTCCAAAAAGCTCTTATCATCAAAGAAATCACGGATTGATTTTATAATCTTTGCCCGTTTAATAAGCTTTGCTTCTTTGCCAGCAAAGAAATCTGGACGCCACCATAATTCTGAATTATTCATCTTAACAAATCCCATAGAAAAACACCGTTAAAAGTTAAACTCCTAACGGTTTAATTACAAGATTTGTTATTTATTATTACTTAATGACTATTATCACCGTTAACGTAGCTAAATAATGCCAAGCCCATCACAACTAATGATAAGATTTTAACGCCTGATAATGTTTCATAAATATAATCTGCTTTAAAATATATAAATGTTCCTGATGCTATAACAGCCAGTATAATCAAAATTATTGCAAAGAAAGATTTCCCTGATTGTTTTGGTTTAGCAAAACCATTAGCGCTTCCTTCATTTGTCTCAACTCTTCTGACTAAGCCACCAGATTTTAAATCGGATTTCATATTACCTCCAAAATCGCAACATAGACATATTATATGGTAGGCAGGTTAATTTTTAGTTAACGGTCTCCGTTATCTCTACCATGTATTGCAGAATAAAGACCCAATAGAGTCAAAGAAAAACCCAATGTTTTAAAAAGCCAATATCCTGAATCAATCTCGGGTAATATATAAATCTCATTCTCTTCCAAGAAATAGACAATCAAGCCCACTATTGGAAATATTATAAAGAAAAACTTACATAGCAGGTCTTTTAGATCAAGGTTGTTTTTTTTATTTGGCCTCAAAATATATCCTCTTTGAAAAAATAAACTAATTATATCAATTATATATAAGTTTATTTAAATTTTGTTTAATTTTGCATTGCTGAATATATTCCCAACATACCAATACCATAGATTACAGCTTCTTTTAAATCATGTATATCATTAAAAGATACTAAATTCATAACATTAGTGTAATTCAAATTCGTCAAGATGCCCAGAGTACTGAAAGCTAAAAATAGCTTTATAATAGTTCCAAATCTATTTTTATATAAAAGATCAAAGTCATCCATACTACCATCGTATAAAGTCTTGGATTGTTTTACCTTAAATTTCGCTGTATTCATTTTAATTATCCTCTTTTTCAACACCCAGAGGTATAATGACATTAGACTCATAAAATTTAGTTAAAATTACTAATTTTATTTGACTTCTCTTTGTATAAGTAGTAATGAATTATTGTTTAGTCATTCTTATGGCTTATATTTATATTACACTATTGCTATGCATTATATATAAAATGCATCCGCTATGTGGCTCTCAGTCGGCGAGTTTCGCTCACTGAGATGAAATTGCTTATGGGTTAGGGTTTTAAAATTGTTTGAAAATTTAACAGATCGACTTGGTGGTATTTTTGATGGCCTACGTAAAAATGGGGTATTAAAAGAGGAAGATATTGCAACGGCTCTACGTGAAGTTAGAATTGCTTTGCTTGAGGCTGATGTTGCTTTGCCTGTTGCAAAGTCATTTGTTAATAAAGTAAAAGAAAACGCGGTTGGTGAGAAAATCATCCGCTCAGTTAGCCCAGGACAGCAAGTAGTTAAAATCGTTCATGATACACTTGTTGAGACTTTGGGTACTGAAGTTGATAGCTTAAATATTGATAATTCAATCCCTGCCATCATTATGATGACTGGTTTGCAAGGATCTGGTAAAACAACCTCATCTGCAAAAATCGCTTTATATCTTAAAAAGAAACTACGTAAAAAAGTATTAATGGCATCTTTGGATGTTCAAAGACCAGCAGCACAAGAGCAATTGGCAATATTGGGTGAGCAAACAGAAACTGCAACATTAGAGATCATTAAAGGTCAGAACCCATTACAAATTACAGAACGTGCAATAAAAACTGCAAAGCAAGAAGGCTTTGATGTTGTAATCCTTGATACTGCAGGTCGTCTATCAATTGATGATGAATTAATGACAGAATTAGAATCTGTTAAAAAACTTGCCAATCCGAATGAGATTTTATTAGTTGCAGATGCGATGACTGGACAAGATGCGGTTACGACTGCTGATAATTTCAATCAAAGAATCGGTATTGACGGTATCGTATTAACCAGAGTTGATGGTGATGCCCGAGGTGGTGCTGCATTATCAATGCGTGAAGTTACTGGTAAAGCCATTAAATTCATGGGTACTGGTGAGAAGATTGATGAATTACAGCCATTCTATCCAAGCCGTATTGCAGATAGAATTCTTGGTATGGGTGATGTTGTAAGCTTGGTTGAGAAAGCCGCTGATACTATCGACCGTGAAGAAGCCGAGAAAATGGCTAAAAAGATGCAAAAAGGTAAATTTGACCTTGATGATTTTGCATCACAATTAAAACAAATGCGGAATATGGGTGGTTTAGAAGGCATAATGTCAATGATGCCCGGTATGGGTAAAATTAAATCAATGATGGCGGATGCCAATGTTGATGATTCAATGATCAATAGACAAGAAGCTATATTATCATCCATGACCAAAAAAGAACGTGCAACCCCTGCTCTATTAAATGCATCAAGACGTAAAAGAATCGCAACTGGTGCTGGTGCAAGCATCCAAGAAGTGAATAAGCTTTTAAAACAATTCCAACAAATGCAAGGAATGATGAAGAAGCTTAAGAAACTTGGCGGTAAAGGCTTAATGAAGAGTTTAGGTTCAATGCTTGGCGGTAAAGGCGGAATGCCTGATATGTCTGAAATGGAAGCATTGGCAGAAAATATGGGTAAACAAGGATTTGGACAAGATGCAATCGATGCCGGAGACGGGCCATTGGGTGCTAACCCATTCTTAGATAATAATGCAGGCGGCGGATTGGGAGAGAACCCATTCGCAGCTGGTGGAATGCCAATGGATGGGATGCCACAATTGGGCGCTACTAAGAAATTAAATAAAAGAAAGAAAGCCCAATTAGCAAAAAAGGGTAAGAAATAAAGAATTTTAAGGAATTAACTATGTTCTGAGTTGCATGGTTTAAACATTTTAAGAATAGCTCAATGAATATAAATGCTTTAATTTAAACAAGGAGAAAAAACAATGGCATTAAAGATTAGATTAGCACGTGCAGGCGCAAAAAAGCGTCCTTACTACCGTATAGTAGTTGCAGATGCAAGAGCACCAAGAGATGGTCGCTTTATCGAAAAAGTTGGTACATATAACCCAATGTTACCAAAAGACAGCGAAGATCGTGTAAAATTAGTTCAGGACAGAATTAAATATTGGATTTCTCAAGGTGCACAACCTACTGAAAGAGTTGGTATCTTTTTAGGTAAAGCTGGCGTTATCGAAATGCCTGCTCAACATCAGAACCTAGAAAAAGCAAAACCAAAAGCGAAAGCTCAGGAAATGCTAAGAGAAAAAGAAGAAAAAGCTAAAATTGCTGCTGAAGCCGCTGCTGAGGCTGCTGCCGAAGCTGCCGCTGTTGCTGCTGCACCAGTTGAAGAAGCTCCTGCTGTTGAAGAAGCTGCTCCAGAAGCGCCAGCTGAAGAAGAAGCAAAAGCAGAGTAATTTAAATAGCTGCTATTTATTGATGTTCCCGCGAAAGCGGGAATATTCTTCTATATATTACCCAATGAATTCTATTTACAAGGATTTGCAATGTCTAATAATAACCTAATCTGTATCGCAAAAATCACTGGTACCCATGGCGTGCATGGTTTATTAAAAGTAAAATCATTTACTGAAAATGTGGAAACATTGCTACAGGCAAAAAATCTATATGATAAGACTGGTAATAAAACATTTAAATTAAACGATATAAAATCCCATAAAGATGGCTTTCTTTGCAAAATTGATGGTATAGAAAATCCAGAAGATGGCGTTTTATTACGTGGGCAAGAATTATATATCGACCGCGATACCCTACCTGAACCTGATGAAGATGAATTTTACTATGTTGATCTAATCGGTCTTGATGCCAAATTGGTAAATGGCGATATTGCAGGTAAAATACTTGCAGTTCAAAACCATGGTGCTGGCGATATGCTAGAGATCAAACCAGATGGAGCAAAAAGCTTCTTCGTCCCTTTCACTGAACAAAATGTACCAGAAGTTAAGATGAAAGATAAATATGTTACAATCGTACCATTATCATATGCCGCGAATGATGACGATAAATAATAAACTCCAATAGCCAATCTAAATACGACATAGATACAATGAATAATTAAAAATTATATATTTTTATGGAAAACTTGTTGACTTATTTCTTTTTTGGGGATATGTTAATAAAAGATTAATTTAATATATTGAGGAACAGAACTATGGCTGAAAGAAAAACTAGATATAAAAGCAGAAAACAAAAAAGAGAAGCTGCAGCAAAGAAAAGAAAAATCACTTTGACTAGCTTAGCTCTATTAGCTTCTACAGCAGTTATTGGAGGCGGTGCCGCCTTTGTATTAAATTCTAATAATAACGACGAAGCTAAACCTCCAGAAACATCACAGACTGCTACTGAATTAGATAAGAAAGTCGCAGAATCTACTATTTCAGCACCACCTGTAATAAAGAGAACAGGTTCCCTTGAAATCAATGGAATCACCATTGACCCAGAAGATTTAGATGAAAACAATGCTATACGCCATAAAACTCAGCAAGTATTAGTTAAAATAAATATTGAGAGTACTCAATCGGGACTAGATAGATATGAGATAGAAAAAAGCTACGAAGCAGAAGGTAGCTTTGAATACCCAGTAAAAGTACTTTGGGTAGATTTAACTGGTGGAGATAATAATTTTACAACATCCTTGAAGGATGACAAATATAGAAGAGATAGTGAGCAAACATATCTACAAGATATTTTTACAGAAATGTCAGATACCGATAAGCAGTTTGTACTTGATGCATTAAGTACTGCACCAGTTATTAACCCTAATATAAGCCCAGAAGTGCTAAAAGAGACTATACTGAACACAAGCATAGACCCTAAAAAACATGCTATCAGGCAAGAAATAAGCTATTCAGCACTTGATTACACCACCGAAATTATATCAGCATATGGAGAAAAAGAACGTACAATGGCTATTGTTCCAAGATCCGAAGAAAATATTAGATCTAAAATTTCTATTACAAGCCAAGAATACTGTACAGACCCAAGTCCTAGCTATGAATTTAGAGATAAAGTCCACGACCCTGAAGAAACGTGCCAGCTATTTTCTGATATAGGTGATGATGAGCTAAGTGCAATAATTGATGATTTCAATCAATCTAACCTTAAAGCTGATAACATAACAAAGTATAATCTAACCGTAATTGGAACAGGTGCCGATAAAAAAGTTAAGCTTGCTAGATAAAAGCCTAACTTAAAAATTAACTGCCAAAGCAATAAACACCAATATTCCAAAATATTTATTGGATTTGAACTTGCTTAGCGAATCTTTGCCTGAATTAATATCCCAAGTTTTAAGCTGCCAAATCATGTGAGCCATTGCAGGTATTAGCAGGGCTATATTATAGATATTAGCCTTGCTGATGAAGGTAATTAAAATTAACAAAGCCATTGTTATCGAATAGAAAATAGCAATCCAGAGTTTACTTTTATCGCCCAAATATAGTGCCGATGATTTAACTCCGATTAATAGATCATCTTCTTTATCTTGATGGGCATAAATTGTGTCATAGCCAATAACCCAGAATATAGCAGCGATATATAATGGAATAATAATATAGTTGAGCTCACTAGCAATGGCAGTAAAGCCCATAAACGCCCCCCAGCTAAACACAAACCCTAAGAAGATTTGTGGCCACCAAGTTACTCGTTTCATTAAGGGATAGATTATAATTGGGATAATTGACACGAAGCCCAGAATAATTGTTAGCAGGTTAAATTGCAGTAAGATTATTAATGAGATAGATAATAAAAAGCTTAAAAAAACCAATGCTTTAAAGATAGTAATATCACCCGATGGAATTGGTCTTACTTTGGTTCTTTCAACCTTTGCATCAATATTCCTATCCCAAATATCATTAATAACACAACCTGCCCCCCGCATTAGGAATGCTCCGATGAAGAAGAGTATGATGGTTTTAAGAGATTGAAATTCAAATATATTATCCGATGCCAAAGCAATTGCCCAGAGTCCTGGTATTAATAATAACCAAGTTCCAATTGGTCTATCCGCCCGCATAATTTTTAAATATGGCAGCATAGATTTTGGAAAATTTCTATCGATAAAACTATTATTATTTATATCGGTATGTGTTATATCTTTTACATGGTTAATATTCATACGAAAACTTTGCGTCTTTATGTTACATCTGATTTAGATGTTGATCATACAGTTTGCCTAAACACAAATCAAATCCATTACGTCAGAAATGTGATGCGAAAGGATATTAGTGATAATATCCGAGTATTTAATGGTAAAGATGGTGAATATCTTGGTGCTATTGAGCAGTTAAGCAAAAAATCTTGTATCTTAAGGATAACTGAAAAACTCCGTGACCAAGAAGCATCAGATAAATTAAGCCTTGCTTTTCCAATCATAAAGAAAGAAAGGCTGAATTTTTTAATTGAAAAATCAACCGAGCTTGGCATTACAAATTTCATCCCAATAATAACTGAGCGATCAAATATCGCAAAAATTAAGCTTGATAAAATAAGATTACAGATTATTGAAGCCAGCGAACAATGCGAAAGATTAGATATTCCTGAAATTGCCAAAGAAATTAAGCTATCTGAATTATTAAAGACACAAGATTTTGATATATTTGCATGTATTGAACGTCAAGAATCCGATAAAAAACCAGAGAAATCTAGTAATCCATTAATTCTAATTGGTCCAGAAGGTGGGTTTTCAGATAGTGAAATAGAATTATTGAATGGATCAGATAATATCACCGCAATTTCTTTGGGAAAAAACATCCTAAGGTCAGAGACTGCAGCGATTACTGGTATAAATTATTACCAATTACTGCTTAACGCCTGATAACTTAATTGGTTTTACCAAACCTCTGGCAGGCTCTGCCTTCTTTTCCTGAAAAATATCTGGTCGCCAAGTTGGAGAATTACCACCTAATTCAATCAAATCGCTATATGCTTTGTTTATCTCATGTTTACTAGTAACATCTGAAAAGTTTCTAACACTAGTATCAATATCGCTACCATCCCTCTTACTTTTTCTAACTACTGTTAATATTTCTTCCGATGCGAATTGAAATATCTTAGTTATAATAAGTTTATCTGCTTCAATATTAAAGCTCTTTGAAACAGTCGTATCATTATCCAATTTATGTTCAAGCTCGTTTAATTCTTCCGCTTTTTTGTAATTTTCTCTTAAATCATCTGGCATTGGAACCATATTAGATAGCTTTTCTACCAGAGAAAACTTTTTATTATCTATCAGCTCCTCAAAAACAAGATTGAAATCAAATTTATTGTCTTCCAATAACTTAATTATCTTGGAGTTATTACTACTAACCAATCTTTCTATATAATATATATTTAAATTGCCTAGGCTTTCTAAATTCACCCCTTCATTTAAAAGAATCTCCACAGATTTATCTCTTGAATAACCCAAGCATTCTTTAAATATCTCTAACTTTTCTTTATTGGGTAATTGGAATTTTTTTAAGGCTTTTTTTAATAATTCATCTTTACGATCATTGGCAAGAGATTT
>CALDHH010000179.1 GCA_937941575.1 uncultured Alphaproteobacteria bacterium
TAATCAAGCTCTCTTATTGGATCTCTACCATCATGATTTTGCAGATTCATATCTGCACCATTTTCCAATAAAGCCTCGGCTATTTTCAAGGCGGTTTCGTCAATCTCTGAATTAATCAGATACATTAAAGGCATATCTTTATCCACACATCTTCTATTCGGATCCGCCCCTTCTGAAAGCAATAGACTTACAATATTTAGATCTTTATTTGATATTGCTATTGATAATAAGGGAACCTGCCTGAAACCCAGTCCTGTGAAATTAACATCCGCCCCATTATCAATTAATCTTTTTATCTCGGCTAGATTAGAACCATCCGCTTTCTCATAAGCAACAAATTGCAATAATTCTTCATTAATAAAATCTTTCATATCTTAACCCCCTTTATCTTCGGGCGGTTGCGCGTATTATTTCTAATTTTTAATTTCTCTTTCTTAAAAGCAACTAAATCAACTTTTTTAAATCTATACTCTTCTAATATAGACATCACCTCTTGATAAGCTTGCTTATTATATTCGTTATCTATCCATCTTTTTTGATTAATATAATTTTTTGCCTCAGACATAATGCTTACATTTCTATTATTCAATACTGAAATATCAGCATTATTTTCGATAAGAATCTTCACAATATCTACAGAGTTTTCATCAATGTGATAACACCGAACAGCAAAATGTAATGGGGTATTCCCAGATCTATCTTGTTTGCTTGGATCGGCCCCTTTTTGTAATAAAACACGTATAGTTTCAACATCTTTATTTATAACTGCAATTGATAGAGCTGATTTCCCTATCCACTGGATATCTTCCTCTACACCATCAATATCAGCCCCTCTATCTATTAAATCAATTACATCAGCGGATATATTTTCTCCTACCGTGTTATCAGTAATAAGCCCTATTAACTTCCTAGTTTCCATCGAGATACTCATATCTTCATCCCCCCAGCTATCTTCTTGTTTTGGCATCGGAATTTAATTTTTGATTTTCTTTCTTTAAAAGCAATAATTTGAAGATTTATCGATTTTGTATTTTTTATTGCATCAACCACATCTTGCTTATGAACCTCATCCCGGTAATCGACAGCATCAGCAATATTAAGTAAGAATAATCTATATTCATCAGTTATCATCGTATTTCGAGATTTCTCAATTAATAATTTTATCATTTTGGGGTTTTTAGTATGCCTAACCGCATTAAATATTTGGTCTCTAACCCCTTTTACTTCAGCTCCAAGATCGATTAATTTGGCAGTTAATTCACAATAATTCTGTTCAACCGCATAATTAATTGCCGTATTAGATTTACTGTCTTTAAGGTTAATATTATACCCTTCTTCTAATAATATATCTAAATATTTTACGATTTCAGCTTCGCTAACAACTCCCAATTTTATTTTATCATTTAATGGGGCAACCTTCTCATCCATCTTGCATTCTGCAGCTCTAAAAGATGCTCTTATAGCTTTCATAATAAGCTCAAACCCGCTACTTGCTAAACCTCTATTCAGTTCACGATCTATAAACATCAAAGGGGTATTTTTCTCATTATCAATAACAGATATATCCGCTCCATTTTCTAATAAAATTTGTGCAATAGCTGCACTCCTCATAAGGGCAGCATAATGCAATGGAGACATCCCCTCCCCACATTTAAGATCGGGATTGGCTCCCGCCTCAAGAAGTAATTTAGCTAAAGTATAATCACCCTGTCTAACTGCATAGCATAGGAAAGTAGTTAAATGAACATCACCTAAATTACCATCAACATCTGCCCCATTTTTTATAAGTTTTATTAGTTCATCTAAATTACTAGCACGATTAAAATTACCGTCTAGCAATAATTCTCCTAATTTAAAAGTTAAATTATCACTCATATCTTCATCCCCCCAGCTATCTTCTTATTTCGGCATTGGGCTTTAATTGCTGATTTTCTTTTTTTAAATCTCACCATTTGAGGATCAAAATATTTTGTTTCTTTTACTGCTTTAATTACGCTTTGTTTATGATCATCATCATAATAATTACCCCATTTCGCAACTTCAATTAACCCAGCTCGATAATTATCGGTCATTAGCTCTTTTGGGGTTTTCTCAATTAATAATTTTACCATTTTGGGGTTTGCAGTATCGCTGATTGCACAGATTATTGGATCATTCGTG
The DNA here is from genome assembly GCA_937941575.1 of uncultured Alphaproteobacteria bacterium. GTDB lineage: Bacteria > Pseudomonadota > Alphaproteobacteria > Micavibrionales > CSBR16-224 > CALDHH01. Next base: position 2,161 of record CALDHH010000179.1, read on the forward strand.
ATCCCCATCTCAGCCCCAGAATCAATTAATTTTGCCACCAATTTATAATAGTTCTTCTCAATTGCATAATTAATTGAGGTGCAATATTTCTGATCTTCAAGATTAATATTTGCTCCTTCTTTTAACAAAGCATCCACAGCTTCTATAATCTCATCTTCACTAAGAATGCTTAACCTTATTTCATCATTTAACTGAATAGTTTTATCTTGAACTCTATATTCTTCCTCTATAAAAACTTCTCTTAGCTCGCTAATTCTATTTGCTACATTTTGATTGCCTATATCAATATCAATTTCAGTGTTTAAATATTTCAATGGGGTCATTTCATTATTATCAATAGCGAATATATCTGCTCCATTTTCTAACAATAACTCCGCACTATATTTCTTTTTCGTAAACGCAGAATAATGCAATGCTGACATCCCTTTGCTAGATTTAGCATTCGGATTTGCCCCTTTTTTAAGAAATAAATCTATTAATTTAAAAGAATCATATTCAACCAAATGGCATAGGAAGGGAGTGGATAACGAGTCTCCTAAATCTCCATTAACATCAGCACCTTTTTCTATCAAATCCATAGCAAGATCACATACATTCTCGTAATATAGAGAATACTCGGTTATTAATGTTTTTAGCTGAAGAGTTAAATTATCACTCATTTTTTAAATGCTCCGCCAATTTTCTTATTTCTACATGCTTTTTTTATCTCTGATTTTCTCTTAGTAAATCTCCGCATAACAAGATCTCTATCTACTTGTTTCAATCTATGCATTTGGTTTAATATTAATATCTCCGTATATGAGCATTCGACCTTCTTGGCAATTTTATAAGCATTAAAACCTCTATTATCTTCCAATAGAATATCAGCTCCATTGGCTAGCAATAGATTAATCATCTCTTCGTTTTTATTATAAACTGCTAGATGTAGGGGAGACATGCCGATTTTATCTTGTAAATTTACATCGATATTTGGCACTTCTAACAATGCTTTGGTGAATTCACTTAGATTATTTAAAACCGCATAATGCAATACAGTCCGAAGATTATGCTCAGCTTGATAATTGATATCAGTCGCTGTTTTTAATTTCAATTTAATCTCATCAATATCTATTGATTTTTTATGCCTATCTTCAATGATTTGAACGAAATATTTGCCTGAAAAGCTTATATTCATTTTTGAATCTTTATTCATATTCGTTACCTGAAATTAGTTTGAATTAAATTAATACTAATTTATACAGGTAACTTATGCCAATGTCAAGCTTATGTTAATGAAATCCATTCATCTTCTGATAAAATTTGAATGCCGAGCTCATTTGCCTTTTTAAGCTTTGATCCCGCATCTTCACCAGCAATAAGCATATCAGTTTTTTTGGAGACCGTACCAGTAACTTTAGCCCCGAGTTTCTCGGCTTGAGCCTTGGCTTCATTTCGTCCAATTTTTGAGAGTTTACCAGTAAATACAACGATCTTACCCAATAATGGAGCATTGCTTAAATCAAGTTTTTCTTGCGCTTGAATATCAAGAATATCATTAAGTTCTAACAGAATTTCAAGATTATGTTCCTCAGCAAAAAACCCAATTAAGTCATCCGCCATCGATACGCCAATACCATCAATATCTATTAAATCTTGATAAGAATTGCTCTCCCGATTCTGTGATTCTTGCATTTTAGCAATCAGATTCTCTAAATCATCAAAATTCAAAGCTAATAGTTTTGCCGTTGCTTGTCCAATTTGCGGGATACCTAAGGAATAAATAAATTTAGCAAATGATATTTTTTTAGCCTGATTAATTGCATTAAATAAATTCTGCTCCGATAAAACTCCCCAACCTTCTCTATCTTTTATTTTTTTAGATAATAAATCATTACCAAATTCTTGGTTTTTTGCTTCTAATTTGAAAATATCAACTGGAGTTTTAATCAATCCTTCTTCAAAAAAATCTGCAATAATTCGACTGCCTAAACCATCAATATTAAAGGCCAATTTTGATACGAAATGTTTTAATCGCTCCACCGCTTGGGCTGAACAATATAACCCACCAGTACATTTTTTTGCAACTTCGCCCTCTTCTTGAATAACCAAACTATCGCATATTGGACATTTATCTGGGAATTCAAATTTAACTAAATCTGCCGTACGCTTTTCCATTATAACATTCACGATTTGGGGGATAACATCGCCTGCACGCTGAATTGTAACATAATCACCAACACGTACAGCTTTACGCTCAATCTCATCGGCATTATGCAAGGTCGCGTTCGATACAATCACTCCACCAACATTTACTGGCTCTAATTTTGCCACAGGAGTTAACACCCCCGTACGCCCAACTTGTATATCAATATCAATTATTTTGGTGATTGCTTGTTCGGCTGGAAATTTATGAGCAATTGCCCATCTTGGCGATCTGCTAACAAATCCCAATCTTTGCTGATAATCTAATCTATTTATTTTATAAACAATACCATCAATATCATAATCTATATTGGCTCTTTCTTGTAAAACTTCGGCATAATATTTAATTAAATCATTGGTTTTTTTACCAATTACTATTGGGGAAGTTACTTGAAAACCCCATTCATCTAATTTTCCTCTGATCCCTGATTGACTGCTTGCTATTGGATCAGATATTTCGCCCAAAGCATAAGCAAAGAATTTTAAATTTCTGGTTTTTGTAATCTCAACATTTAATTGACGCAAAGAACCTGCGGCTGCATTTCTTGGATTGGCAAATATCTTTTTACCATTTTTTTCTTGTTCAGAATTAAGCTTGGCAAATTCATCTTTACCCATATAAACCTCACCCCGAATATCAATTATTTTGGGAGCATCACTTGGAAGTTTTAACGGTATTGAAGATATTGTCTTAACATTCTCGGTTATATCTTCGCCAGTTTGACCATCCCCACGTGTAGTTCCAGAGATTAATAAACCATCTTCATAACGCAAAGATAATGATAGCCCATCAATTTTAGGCTCACCCATAATTTCAATTTCAGCATCATCATTTAAATTCATAAAGCGACGGATTTTCTTAAAGAAATCATCAATATCTTCTTCGCTAAACGCATTTGATAATGATAACATTGGAACATTATGATTTAGCTTTTTAAACCCAGATGATGGTGGCGCACCAATTTTACTACTGGCTTTTGATATTAATTCTGGATATTTTTCTTCAATTAAATTTAAACTATTCCGCAAAGCATCATATTCTGCATCGGTAATTTCTGGATCATCTTTTTGATGATATTTAAGATCATGTTTGGTAATTTCTGCTACCAAGATTTTATGCTCTAACTTCGCCTCCGAAAAACTCATTTCTTCAAGCTGCATCTCTATCACCATACATTAATTTATGAGCAGCAGCCCTTGCTTCATCCGTGGTATCTGCACCAGCCAACATTCTAGCAACTTCTTCAATTCTCTCATCTTCTTCTAATAATCTAATATTTGAGATGGTTTTACCACTATCATTTGATTTGGAAACGATTAAGTGATTATCTGCTCTTGATGCCACTTGCGGGCTATGGGTTACTACCATTGTTTGGCTTATGCCACCGAGTTTCTTTAAACGCGAACCAATAGCATCAGCCACGGCACCACCAACCCCAGAATCAATTTCATCAAAGATCAATACTGGTATTTTTGAAGTCTCTGCCAAGGACACTTTTAACGCCAGCATAAATCGTGACAATTCTCCACCTGATGCAATTTTGTTTAAATCGCTGAATTTATTACCAAGATTGGTTGCAACCGCAAATTTAACATTATCAATGCCATTAACGCCCCATTTTTCTTGGGGTAATTCTTCCAAGACTGTTTTGAATTGGGCGTTTCCTAATTTTAATGGAGTAAGTTCTATATTAACTGCATTATCCAATTCCTCTGCTTTTGATAAGCGAAGCTTGCTTAATTCATTAGCAGAGTTTAAATATTCTGATTTTGCTAATTCTGACTTTTTAGTTAGGTCTTTTATCAACTGATCATGATTATTTATTAAATCTAACTTATCTTTTAGCTCATTCAATTTATCAGTTAAATCCGATATTTCACAATTATGCTTACGGGCACAATCTTTTAAATCAAATAGGCGCTTTGATATTTCATCAATATCAAAATCAATATCATCCATCGATCTTTTTAAATTATTTAGCTCTGATGATATCTCTAAAACCTCAACCTCGGCCCGATTAACTGCATTGGAGAAATTATCTGCTTTATCACCTAACATCTCTGATATCTTGGCAGAATTATTTGAAACAATACTTATCTGATTTTCCAAACCTTGTTCATGCCCCAATAATTCTTCGATCACCTTCATGTTTTCCGAGAATTTTTCAAAAGACATCGCCATATTACGTTTATCCGTTAGAGTTTTTTCCTCATCTTCCTGCACATCAATTTCTTGTAATTCTGTAACCAGATGGTTTAAATAATCTTCGTTATTTTTACTTTCTTCAAATTCTTGGATGGCATCAGATAAGAGATTTTGTAACTTGTTAAATTCAAGCCATTTTTCTTTAACCTTATTCCGCAAATTTAAATTATTGGAAAAATCATCAAGAACAGATAAATGATTTTTTGGATTCAATAATCCATGCGTATCAAACTGACCATGAATCTCAACTAACATCCGACCAATTTTATTTAATAAGCTAATACTTACCGGTTCATCATTGATGAAAGCTTTGCTTTTTCCATTGATACTTAACACACGACGCAAGATAATCTCATCTGCAAATTCAATATCTTGCTCTTTTAATAAAGTAATAATTCCAGCTTGTTTAGCAATGTTAAATATAGCAGTTACCGATGCTTTTTCTTCGCCATGCCTGATTAATGAAATATCAGCTCGCTCACCAAGTGCCAATTTTAAACTATCAATTAATATCGATTTACCTGCACCAGTTTCACCCGTTAAAACAGATAAACCAGAATTTAAATCCAAAATTAATTTTTCAATTAATACGATATTTTTTATCGATAGATTAACTAACATTATTGCTAATCCTTAAAAACTCTATCTATCAAAGACTTCTTCACTTGCTCCACAGGTTCACCTTTTAGCAAGCCATAAGCTTTTTTATACCAATCACTGCTTGGGAAATTATGACCTAATATCGCAGCAGTTCTAGAAGCTTCCGTTTCAATTCCAAGCACCATATAGGCCTCAACAATGCGGTATAATGCTTCTGGAACTTGGGTTGTAGTTTCGTATTTTTCAACCACAGTTTTAAATCTTCTTAATCCCGCTTGAATATGACCATTATTTAAATAAAATCTTCCAATTTCCATTTCTTTACCAGCCAAATGATCCAAGGTTAAATCCATTTTTAATTTTGAATCTCTTGCATATTCGGTATCTGGGAATCTTTTAACTACTTCTTCCAAATTACGCAGAGCGAATTCAGTCATTTTCTGATCACGTCTAACATCAGATATTTGCTCATAATAAGAAAGCCCACGCAAATAATAAGCGTAATCAATATTATCATCACCTGGATGCAATTGGATAAATCGATCTAATGCCAAAATTGCTTCATCATATTTCAAACCTTTATAATGAGCATATGCAGACATTACTTGTGATTTATTTGCCCATTTTGAATATGGGTATTGACGTTCAACCTCATCAAATAATTTTGACGCCGGTTCTAATTTACCAGCATCAAGTGCATTTGATGCTTTAGTATATAATTCTTCAACTGACGTTTGCGGTACATTTTCTTTGACTGATTTTGCATCAATAGACTTATCCTTACCCGAACAGCCCGAAATAAATACAACCGATATAAGAACCAGAATAATGCGTTTCAACATAGTATAATCCCAATGAATATTAACAATACCAACTTATAACATGTTAAACCGCAGATATAAATATGATTTATGGCTTTTCCCAAGTAAAATTTGGATTTTATTTTAATTTAAATCTAGATTTATGCTTTTCTGGCTTGAATATTTCAATTTCTACGAATTTATTCTTATCAATATCATATTCATTAATTTTCCCATGCTTAATATCAAACTGCCATGCATGCAGGGATAATCTGCCTTCTTTCACCGCATCCGATACTGATTTATAAGTCATTAGATTTTTTAAACTCCAAATAACCGTTTCTCTCTCGGCATTATCAGCCAGATCAATATCAGATATATTTGGATTTTTAGATTTTATTTCATCAATTACTGGCTTGGCTTGGCCAACCCATTTACCGATACTACCTTCGTTATAACCCGATGCCAAGGCTCCAACACCGCCACAGTTTTTATGACCTAAAATCACAATATGTTTTACTTTTAAATGATCAACTGCATAATCAATCTCGGCTGCCGCATCGGCATTATTATCATTTTCATCAAATGGTGGGATTAAGGCTGCAATCCTTCTGCCCATGAATATATCACCAGCATTGGCTTGAAATATTGTGTTAGGACCACTTCTTGAATCCGAACATGCCACCATGTAAATTTCTGGATGTTGGCCATTATCAACCAAATCTTCCATTTTCTTTTTACCGGCTACATCATAATTTTTATCATAAAATCCTTTGAAACCATCGATAAGTCTATCAAGCGCTTTTGTCATCATATATCCTTAAAAAAGTTATTTTATACGGATTATATATAGCATAAATTATGAATATGTTCAATCAGGCTTATATTCAGATTTTAACAATCCATAAACTGCATAATCCGCCATGCTACCATCCGGCATTTTCTTCCAGCTTCTAAATGTTCCTTCTTGCTTAAATCCAAGTTTTTCTGGAATAGCTCGGCTTTTTTGATTCTCAGTTACAGCATGGATTTCAATCTTATTCAAACCCATATCATTAAAACCAATATCAATTACCTTTTTAACCGAGCGAAGCATTATACCTAGACCATTATATTCTTTTGCCAGCCAATAACCGATTTCTCCGACATTAACTGATCTATCAATCTCATTAAAGCTAACCGTTCCTGCAATTTTGCCTTTATATATGATTGATAATAATAATTTCTTATCCTCTGAAAAGCCTGCAAGATTCATCTTTATAAAGTTTTGTACATCACCAGCAGTTTTCGTATCATCAACCCAATCAAGCCATTCTTTTAAATGGGGGCGGTTATTATCAATTAATTTGAATATTTCTTCTGCATAGCTTGGAATTGCCAATGCTAATTTCAGATCATCATTAATTTTAAGATAAAACATTTGTTCAATCTCCTTAATTATTCTATTTATTTAATTTAAAAGTAATTTTAAGCTAAAGCAAATTCTCTGGTTTTGACCGATTGTGGCTTTATTTGCGGTATATCCATTGGCAAATTCACAAATTCATAATTTGATTTATCAGCAAATAATTTATGCAATACCTGATTATTCAACGAGTGCCCAGCTTTCACGCCATGGTAATTACCAAGTAATACCGCGCCACCAAGATAAATATCACCAATCGCATCCAAGATTTTATGACGGACAAATTCATCATTATAACGCAGACCGCCTTCATTCATAACGCCATCATCATTTACCACAACCGCATTATCAAGCGAGCCGCCACGAGCCAAGCCCATTTTCTGTAATTGTTCAACTTCATGTAAGAAACCAAAAGTTCTAGCTCGGCTGATGTCATTTTTATAAGTTCCATTAATCATAGACACCGAATAACTCTGCTGACCAATCGTTTTATGATCAAAATCAATATCGAATGAGAAATTAGTCACCGGAGATGGGCTTAAAGTAATTGATTTATCACCATCTTGATAAGTAACTTCTTTGTTAATTTTTAATGCTCGTTTTGGTGCATCTTGCGTAACTGTACCAGCACATTCAATTAAGAACATAAATGGCTCAGCACTTCCGTCCATAATTGGCACTTCTGCACCGCTGATCTCAATTACCATGTTATCAATACCAGTGCCAACAATCGCCGACATTAAATGCTCAATCGTTCCAACAGAAACACCATCTTCATTGGCAATTACAGTACATAGACGAGTATCAAAAACCTTGTTCCATTTTGCTTCCACAACTGGATTTTTATCTTTTACATCGGTTCTAATAAACACAATGCCCGATCCAATTGGTGCAGGTTTTAAAGTGATAAATATTTCCAAACCAGAATGAACGCCAACGCCATTGCCAGTTACTGGTTTTCTCAAAGTCTTTTGCTGAATATTTGTCATTATTAAACCTTAATATAATATCTGTTAATCTTATCTATCCTAAATTTAACAAACTGTACCCGCAATAACAAATCACTAATTATTACGCTATGTTACAATTGGCCTGATATAAAAAGACTAAACGTCTTTTTATATCAGGCCAATCCCATTGAGTTAGTAATTGCAAACCCAAAGGGTGAAGCAAGGACTTTACGAAGACGTGCAGTAAATTATTGAAAAGAAGACAACCGAATCCAAAAACCTACATGCCCTAAGAACAGTAAGCTTAGGAAAAAAGAACATGTCCGAAGAAAAAAAACTAGAAATCCTAGAATTAGTAAGCGGATCCATAGATATAATTATAGAATCTACGACGATGTATCTTTAATAAGGCTTGACATAGAGCGAAAAATCAATTATTGTATATTTTAATAATTAAACATAAAAGGAATAAGAAAATGAACTATTTTTCAAAACATCTTGGCCACCCTGTTAATGAATTACTAAGTTTTAATGTAGGAATGTTATTGAAT
>CALDHH010000180.1 GCA_937941575.1 uncultured Alphaproteobacteria bacterium
AGCCAGCATTATGAATTCCAGATAATATCATATCTGCTGCTATTAATTCTTCATCAATTGAATCATTGAAACTAGCTAGAAAAAGCGGTCTTCTTAAAATAACATTTTTATAAACTTCATCAAAGCCAGTTTTTGACTTAGGTGTCTTATAATATTCTTTAACAAAGCTATCATATGTTGCATTGAAACAATCTTCTAATAATTTGCTATTTTGGGCTAGGCCAGTATCTTCATACTTCATTTTATTTAAGCTTCTTTACCCATTTATTGGTTGTGATTAAGGTTATAATTCCAAAAATAATAAATAAAACTCCCATTAATGAAAATGGGTCAAATAAACGATCATTCATATATGCTGCAAACAATATTACAGCTCCCATACCGCAGAAAAAAGCAGGCATAAATAATTTATTCTTTTTATGGGAAGAATAAGTAACAGAATTATTTGATATCATATTATCTATCATTTCTGCTCTCTCTATACATTTACCTTTACAAGCAAGAGAGAACTCTATTTCTTCTGAACAATCAATACATATTCCCTTTGAACAAGTCTTACATAAACCGATTGCATCAATTTTATTATGATTATAACATTTCAAAATATATATCCTTTAAAATTTATTATTCCTTGGGAAGCCATTTGGTGGCAATTTACCTGCAGCGGCTCTTTTCCCAAGCCAAGCTAATAAATCAGTTTGATTTCTATTTCTCTCACCCATTTTCCAGCTTAAACCTTCTTCTAAGTTAAAGCTCTTAACATCAGATAAGCCACCATCTTTATATTTCTGTAATATTACACCACGACCTCTGCCCATTTCTGGAATTTCAGCAACTGGGAATACTAATAATTTTCTATTCTCACCGATTACTGCGACATGGTCTCCGATAACTTCTGTACAAATTAATGCTTCCACATCACCTTTAACATTTAAAACTTGCTTACCATTTTTTGTCTGGGCAATTACATCTTTTTCATTAACCACAAAACCACGACAATCATCCGCAGCAATCAATAGTTTACGTTCAGGATCATGTTTCATAAGTGAGATAATATCGGCATCATTTGGAATTTCAAACATCAATCTAATCGGCTCACCAAATCCACGCCCTGCTGGTAATTTATCAGCGCCAATAGTAAAGAAACGCCCATCAGTTGAGAATGCCAAGATTTTATCCGTAGTTTCAGCATGGAAAACAAATTTCTCCCGATCGCTATCTTTATATTTAAGGTCCAGAAGCTTAGCTTCATCAAGATGCCCCTTCATTGAACGAACCCAACCTTTTTCAGAACAAACAACGGTAATTGGCTCTTTCTCAACCATAGCCTCTGTTGGTACTTCGATTAGCTTCGGTGCCGATGCAATAACCGTTCTTCTTTTTCCAAGCTCCGTTTCTTGTCCAAATTTTTCTTTAATTTCTTTAGTTTCTTTTCTAATCACAGTCATCTGTCTTGTATCACTTGCAATTAATTTATCAAGACTTGTCCGCTCTTCCAATAATTCATCATGTTCTCTACGGATTTCTATTTCTTCTAATTTTCTTAAATTACGAAGTTTCATATTTAATATGGCATCTGACTGTGCCTCATTAATCTGAAATCTCTCCATTAGAACTTTTTTAGGATCATCTTCTTCACGGATAATCTGAATTACTTCATCAATATTTAAGTAAGCGGTTAAATAACCAACCAAGACGTCTAATCTCTCAGCTATTTTCCTTAGTCTATATTCTGATTTCCTAATTAATACTTCTTGCCTGTGATCGATAAATGCCAGTAATACTTCTTTTACATTCATAACCCGTGGCGTAACACCGCCATCAAGTACGTTCATATTTAATGAGAAACGTCCTTCCAGATCACTATATCTAAATAATGCTTCCATCAATACTTCTGGCTCTACATTACGGTTTTTTGGTACCAATACTACTCGTACATCTTCAGCAGATTCATCAATTACATCATCCAAGAAAGCAATCTTCTTTGAGATGATTAATTCAGCAATCTTCTCAATCAATTTTGATTTTTGTACTTGATATGGTATTTCAGTTACAACAATCTGATACATACCTTGTTTCAGATCTTCTTTATGCCATTTTGATCTTACTCTAAAGCTACCTCGACCTGTTTTATAAGCTTCCATTATCACTGATTTATCTTCAACCAAAGTACCACCAGTTGGTAGATCTGGCCCTTGGATATGCTCAAGCAAATCTTCAATCGGAGTTGTTTTCTTATCAATCAATAAATCCAAAGCGTCACAAATCTCACCCACATTATGCGGTGGGATGGATGTTGCCATACCGACTGCGATACCATAAGCACCATTGGCGAGAATATTTGGAAAATTCGCAGGTAGGACAACTGGCTCAACTGTATCACCATCATATGTTTCACGCAGATCAACCGCATCTTCGCTAATCCCACTTAGCAATGATAATGCAACATCGGTCATTCTGGCTTCTGTGTAACGCATGGCAGCTGGATTATCACCATCGATATTACCAAAATTACCTTGTCCGTCGACTAATGGATATCTAACCGAGAAATCCTGAGCCAATCTTGCAAGGGAATCATATACAGCTTGGTCACCATGTGGGTGGAATTTACCAATAACATCACCAACGACTCTGGCACATTTTTTAGGGCTCGTATCTGGATTTAATCTTAATTGATACATCGCATATAAGATTCTTCTATGCACAGGTTTCAAGCCATCTCTTACATCTGGCAAAGACCTAGACATGATTGTGGATAAGGCATAAGAGATATATTTCTCACCCATCACATCCGATAAGTCACGGTCAATAATATCAAAAGCAGCAGAGTTCTCTGTCATGTAAACGCACCTAATTATTTATATATTTAAAAAATTTATTATCATGTTATGCCCCCGAATTGTCAAGGGAACAAGCATCATAAGTGAATATTTATAATTTCTGTAGGAAAGTAAATATAGTTATGGTATATTCTATTATGAAAAAACCAAAAATAAGATTAAAGACAGATACTATGAAAGATGTATTCCAAGAAGCTGCTGATAATAGGAGCATTGATATTATCGAGCAAGATAAAGAGCTCTGTAAAAAGATAGATAATATGGATATATCTTCCAAATCTTATGATTATGACGTTACCATTTATGCGGGGAAATCTGCTGTAGGTAATCTTAAATATTCTATGGATAAACTTATAAAAGAACGTAGTCTTATTTTCCTATTAGATAGTGATGACAAAGAATCATTAATGAATTCTGCTATTGATTATAATAATATTGAGACTTTGGATATTTTAATCAAAGCTACTGGACTTAGCCCAATAGGTTTAGATGGATTACTAAATTATGCTGCTATGATGGATCAAGTAGATGCAATCCGCTGTATAGATAATCATTATAACAATGAAGATAAGAAATGGATGCCTGTTACATCTATGCTAAGGACATCAGTTAAAAACCTTAACCTTAATGCATTCACTTATTTAATTAATACATATAAAGATCGAATTAAAATTGAAGATCTAAAGAAGTTAGAAAAAAACATCCATGAATTATATGCTGCTAATCTAAGTAATCAAAAATCTAGTTCTGCTGAAATGATCCATATAATCCATACTCATATAAATAAAAAACAGCAAATAATCCGTGATAATTCAATTAAAGCTTTCAAGCAAAAAAAGCTGAATATAAAGAAATCCACCAAAGGCAAAAGAATAATAGGTGTAAAGAGATGATAAATGATTTTAATATAGCGATTGATAATAGAGATAAGAAAACTATCGATTCTGATAATAGATTAAATAAAGATATCGATGCTGAAAAAGCCAATAAAGGACTTGCCCATCATGAACAGCTAATTGGATTATATATTAAAACAGCTGCGGAGAATAACTTAACCAGTTCTTTAAAAAATATTGTAAAAAACCACAAACAGGCCTTTGCTACGAATAAGGAGAGTATTAATTTTTCTATCCAAACTGCAATCAGTAAAGAACATTTTAATATATTAAGTATCTTATTAGATGCCGTTTATATAAGCCAGACAGATTTAAAAGCATTAATAAGACATGCAGTTCTAGAGGACTGTCCTAGTGCAGTTCCAATTTTAGAAAAGCACCTTACAGCTAAATTAAATACAAATTTTTTATTATTAATGACTGCAAATAATTTTAAGGCTAAATCACTTCAATTCTTCGTGGATAGATATCAAGATGAAATCAGCAAGCAAAATTTAATTGATATTAAGCAAGATTTCATCCAGCAATCTAAGATTAATACAGAAGATAAGGAAAGCGTAGATAGGATAATAGCAATATTTGACCAAGCCATAATTGATAAAGAAAAAAGATTGAAAGCCACCCAATTATCAAAATTTAAAAAAAAGAAAACCCGTATTAAGAATCTAGCCGAAGGAAAAAGAATAAGCGGTATGAAAAGATGAAAGATGGTTTTAATGCAGCAATTGATAATAGAGATAGAGAAACCATTGAGCTTGATGAAGGTCTTAATGAAGATGTGAATGCTCAAATTCTTAATAAAGATCCCATTACTTACGAAATAACAATTGGATTATATATTATAAAGACTGCAAATAACAATCTTACAAAATCTTTAAAAAACATAATGGATAACCACAAATCAGTCTATAAAAAAAGTGATCTGGCTATAAGAACAGCTATGATTATAGCCATAAATCGAGAACATCAAGATATATTAAAAGTTATATTAGATAACATTAATACTAGCCAATTAGAACTAAGTGATTTGATAGATTATGCAATTTTAGAAGATTATCCAAATGTAATTCCAGACATAGAAAAAAAGCTTGATGATGATTTAGATTATCTTTGCATGCTATCCATGTCTTCAAATAAATTGAGTGCTAAATCATTTCAATTCTTTATTGATAAATATCAGGATCAAGTAACCAAAGCAGATTTAATGCAATTTAGAAAAACTGTTACATGTCTATATAAGGAAGATATAAAGCAATTAGATGGAATGAATAAAATAATAGAAATAATTGACACTAACATCCAAGCTCAAGAAAATAAATTAGAAGCAATCCAATTATCCAATTTCAGTAAAGAGAAAAAGCGGATTAAAACCATGGCTCAGAATAAAAGAATAAAGGCTATAAAGAGATAGTTTTAAGAATATTTATTTAGCAATCTAAGCCTAACATCTGGCAATAATTTATTATAATTATCAAATATTCTTGATTGTAAGAAATAGCCAGTTAATCTTAATCCTGCAAATATATCAATTTCTTCCAAGTTTTCTATATTCGGATTTAAGAATTTTGGCAATTCTAATAGCTTATCTTTATATGGCTCTGCTTCAATCTCACAAACTGCCCTGCCCGTTTTTGGACTGATATGGGATAGTTTTTCTGTGGTTCCAGTAACCGCACATTTATCCAAATCTAAACCAAAGCCTAGCTCTTTCAATAACCCAATTTCCCAATAAACATAGACGGCTTCCCACATATCATTATTAAAGCTATCTAGCATTGCGATTACTGAATTATAGATATTTACATGTTCTTCCCGCTCAGGCAATGTTTTATCAACAAGTGTGCAAAGAGATTGTAAGGTTAATAGCTTCTTCGGATTATCCATTATATTAACGATATTATTACTATCCAGTTCAATATCATATTTGCCTAATCCTTCGAAATCTTTGGATTGCCATTCTGCTCTAACTACATTGCCAATCTCCAATATGCCTCGCATTTTTGATGATTTTGCGCCATATACATAGCCAGAATATCTACCGTGATTTTGAGTCAGTAAAGATATTATGCCACCATTTTCACCATGTGGTCGTATTGATAATATTACTCCTTGGTCGACCCAGCTATTCATTCTGGTTTATAAACTTCAGAGTAATCAACGATTGGAATTTCCATTAGCTGATATATTATATTATGAGCATTGTCATTAAACAATAAAACAACAATCGCCATAGCACCCGCAATCTGCCAATTAGTATCAAACGCGTAATGTATGGTAGCAGCCAAAATAACATAACCATATATTTGTAGGACAATTGAAATATCTTCGATTGTTTTTATCTCTAATACATTAAAATGGGACAAAAGAAGAATTGTAAAACCTGGTGCCATCATGACAACCGCGGCCCAATTACCAGCTGTAAACATTTTAAACATTCTGTCTTTTTGTTTCAAAGCATAACTAAATGCAGAGAAAATCAATATAAATAAAGCAATATTTACAAAGCCAATTATTATAGCAGCATTGGCAACATCATCGTAATAAGCTTCATCCAACCCAATTGGTGGTTTCATTTTTATAAGAAAGAACGAGATCGGAGCCATAAGTAATGGAATTATAAAAGATCTTAGCATTTCTTTAAAAGAGCCATCAAAGTTTAGCATACTTGACCGCATTAATAATATTAGCTCAAAGCCACCTTTTAACTTTGTTGGCAATTCTTTAAAATATTCATTCATCTAATTATCCCCTATTATTTAAGAGCCCATACTTAGTTCTGTATGGGCTCTTATTTTAGAATTATTATTGGTTCATTTTAACTTCTTTGTCTTTGATTTCTATTGGTGCAATTTCTTCTTCACCTGGCATAGGCGGCATTATATCATCAAAGCCAAATTTATCTTCCATTCCAATAGGCTTAAGCTGTTCTTGCTCAACTTTATCTTCAATAGCTTTAACCTCTTCTAACACTCGCTTTTTTAAGCTTTCTTGATGGGTTTTACTATCATGGTATTCTTGCTCCGGCATTGGTGCCATTGGCTTTACTGGAATAGGTTTATCTAAAATAACTTTATTCTCTATTACTTCTGGCTGAATGATAACTGGCTCTATTTTTTCTGGTACTGATATTGCCTTGGCAGTTCTAACTAGATTAACAAATTCCGATCTATAACCAAAATCGTCATTTCCTTTGGCCGAATTCGCAATCTTGATAATATCATCATAAGAGAATTTACCTATATATTTACCACCACGTAATTTCTGTCCAAATCCTGCAACCGCTGCTGCGAATTTAATATCACCTGATAGATTATCCATCGTTTTAAAATCAGCCGCTGTGATTGGACGCGTTATCAATTTACTCACATCTTCTTTTGGCAATTTATAACGCATTTTCAAATAAGCATATTCAGAATTATCACTAAGTTCCAACTTCTTTTTTTCTACATCCGATGTTTGGTAACGAAGGTCATCAACCATAGTCTTGGCATTAACAGGAGTGATTTCATAAATAGCAGTTACCGAATGACCAGCCCCTATTTCTGCGGCGTCAACCTTGTCATTATTAAAATCTTCACGCTTTAAAGCACGTGTTTCATAACCGATCAAACGATATTCTGAGACCATATTTGGATTAAACTCAACTTGGATTTTAACATCTTTGGCAATTGTAAATAATGTTGATCCAGCTTCATCGACAAGCACTTTTCTAGCTTCATTTAAACTATCAATATATGCCGCATTACCATTACCGTTTTGGGCTAATTTTTGCATTAAGTTGTCATGGTAATTACCTTGACCAAATCCAAGGATTGATAAGAATATTCCAGTATCACGTTTTCTTTCAATAAAATCTTGTAGCTCATCATGATTGGTAATTCCAACATTGAAATCGCCATCAGTTGCCAGAATAACTCTATTTACCGCTTTTTCATCAAAATTCTGTTGGGCGAGATTGTAAGCTAATTTAATACCAGCTCCTCCAGAAGTTGATCCACCTGATCTTAAACGATCCATCGCAGATATTATTTTATTCTTATCTTTCGCAGATGTCGGCTCAAGCACTGTACCTGCAGAACCTGCATATGCAACGATTGAGATTGTATCTTCTGCTGATAAGGTATTTACCAACATTGATAATGATTTCTTTAATAAAGGCAGTTTATCTTGCGAATTCATTGAACCAGAAGTATCAATTAAGAATACCAAATTTGATTTTGGCTTTTCTGATTTATCAATATTATGCCCCTTAACCCCAATATGAATTAATTTATTATTCACATTCCATGGACTATCATATATCGCAACCGTTGGCTCAAAAGGTTTCGCTGCATCATTTGGTATTTTATAATCATAATTAAAGTAATTGATTAGCTCTTCTACTCTAACTGCATTTTTTTGTGGTAATACACCATTATTTAACATTCTACGTACGAATGAATATGATGCTGTATCCACATCTACTGATAGAGTTGATACTGGTTCAGATTTAACGATTTTAATATTATTATCTTCAATCTTGCTAAACTCATCTTGTCCAACAATTTTATTACCAATATTAACCGGATTATCTATTATTACTGGCATTGGTGCAATTGCAATTCTGTCTTGAACTGCTAATCCATGAGAATTAGGCATTACACTAGATTGAACCGTAGCTCCAGCTGAGAGTGGTGCCGCCATCATTGCTTTACTTAAAGCCGGCGCTCTTTTAGCCGCAAAAGCCTTTTTTTCTTTTTTAACTTCAAGATTTTGTCTAGCAAT
>CALDHH010000181.1 GCA_937941575.1 uncultured Alphaproteobacteria bacterium
TTGACTGGGGCAGTTATACTGGCATGTGGGCTAGTAGGCAGTGGAGTAGCGTATTTAGTAGGAGAAACAGCATATAATACAGGAAAGAATATTAAAACAAACCTTCAGTTTGAAGCTGGATCAGAGATTGCGTATAGTAATTTAAATTTAGATGAAATTATAGTGGGTGGAAACCCTTCATTTCACTTGCCTAGCTTAAGCTACGCTTTTTCTTTTACTGCTAAAAAAGATGGTAATGACGTTGGTGGCTATGTAGTAGATTCTGCTTTTACAAAACCAGAAGTAACAATTACTAAATTTAATGGAGAAGACGTTAATATAAAAAGTAACCCTGCATTGCAAAAATAAGAAAATACCAATTAAAAAGCCCTTCAATTTTTTGAGGGGCTTTTTGTATTTACAGTTTTATTTTAATAGTCTTTATTTAAATTCTCTAATGTGTAAAAATCTTAACTAAATAGATGTAGAATCATTTTTTTGATAATTTAGATAAAGGATAAATATTATGGCTCGTAAGAAAATTGCATTAGTTGGTGCTGGTATGATCGGTGGGACTTTGGCTCATTTGGCGATGATTAAGGAACTTGGTGATGTTGTATTGGTTGATATTGCAGAAGGTATTCCACAAGGTAAAGCCTTGGACTTATCACAAGCAGCAGCGGTTGAAAATTCAAGTGTAAGAGTTACAGGTAGCAATGATTATTCTGCAATAGCAGGATCAGATGTTGTAATCGTAACTGCTGGTATCCCAAGAAAACCAGGTATGAGCCGTGATGATTTAATTGGTATTAACACAAATATCATTACATCAGTTGGATCAGAAATTAAACAATATGCACCGAATGCTTTTGTAATTGTAATTACAAATCCTTTGGATGTAATGGTTGGCGTGATGCAAGAAGTAACTGGATTTGATCATAAAAAAGTTGTTGGCATGGCAGGAGTTTTGGATTCATCAAGATTCCGTCACTTTATCGCAGATGAGTTAGATATCTCAATCAAAGATGTATCTGCATTCGTTCTTGGTGGTCATGGTGATACTATGGTGCCACTTACAAATTATTCAACTGTGGCTGGTATCCCGCTTGATGATATGGTTGCCAAAGGCACTTTATCAAAAGAAAGATTGGCTGCAATTGTTGATAGAACAAGAAAAGGTGGCGGTGAAATTGTTGGTTTGTTAAAAACTGGCTCTGCATATTACGCACCTGCGTCAAGTGCTATTGAAATGGCAGAAAGCTACATGAAAGATCAAAGAAGATTATTGCCATGTGCTGCATATTTAACTGGTGAATTTGGGGTTAATAACTTATATGTTGGTGTACCTGCAATTATTGGTGAAAACGGTATTGAAAGAATAGTCGAAGTTGAGCTATCAGATTCTGATAGAGCGGATTTCGAAAGTTCAGTTGAAGCAGTTAGAACAGCAAAAGCGGAAGCAAAAAGAATTCAAGAAGAAGCACAGAAAAAATCAGCTTAAAGAAATCATAAAATAAAAAAAGAAAAGGAAGAATCATGAATATACATGAATATCAGGCCAAACAGCTTTTTAAAGCTCGTGGTATTAATGTTCCAGAAGGTGGCGTTGCTTATACTGTTGATGAGGCAGTAAAAGTAGCAGAATCTTTGGATGCATCAGTATATGTAGTAAAAGCCCAAATCCATGCAGGTGGACGTGGTAAAGGTGGTGGAGTTAAAGTTGTTAAATCTTTAGCAGATGTTAAAGTCGAGGCTGAAAATATCTTAGGCATGCAGTTGGTAACTCACCAAACTGGACCAGAGGGACAAAAAGTACGCAGATTATATGTTGAAGCTGGTTGTGATATCGCCCGTGAATTATATCTTGGGATGTTAATCGATAGAGCGACTTCAAGAATTACAATCATGGCATCAACTGAAGGTGGTATGGATATTGAAGAAGTTGCTGAAAACACTCCAGAGAAAATCATCAAAGCAGTTATTGATCCAGCGGTTGGCTTACAAGGTTACGAATGCCGTGAGATTGCTTACGCTTTGGAATTAACTGGTAAACAAGTTGGTAAAGCTTCTAAAATTATGATGGCAATGTATAACGCATTTATCGAACTTGATGCTTCTATCGTTGAAATTAACCCATTAGTGGTTACTGGCGATGATGATATTATGGTTCTTGATGCAAAAGTTAATTTTGATGATAACGCATTATTCCGTCATAAAGATATCGAAGAGCTTCGTGATGAAGCCGAAGAAGATCCAATGGAACGCAAAGCCCAAGAACACGAGCTAAGCTACGTTAAGCTTGATGGTAATATTGGCTGTATGGTTAATGGTGCTGGTCTTGCGATGTCGACAATGGATATTATTAAATTCCATGGTGGCGATCCTGCAAACTTCCTTGATGTTGGTGGAGGTGCTACGAAAGAACGTGTAACAGAAGCGTTTAAATTAATCCTATCTGACCCAAATGTTGAAGGTATTTTAGTTAACATCTTCGGTGGTATCATGCGTTGTGATATTATTGCAGAAGGCGTAATTGCTGCGACTAAAGAAATGGGTTTAACAATGCCACTAGTTGTAAGACTTGCTGGTACTAATGTTGAACAAGGTAAAGAGCTTTTACAAAAATCTGGATTAAATATTACTCCAGCTAGCGATCTTCGTGATGCCGCAGATAAAATAGTATTAGCAGTTAAAAGAGAGGCAGCATAATATGTCAGTATTAGTAAATAAAGATACAAGAGTAATTTGTCAGGGTTTTACAGGTGCTCAAGGTACTTTCCATTCTGAACAAGCAATCGCATATGGTACACAAATGGTTGGTGGAGTTACACCGGGCAAGGGTGATACTAAACATTTAAACTTACCAGTATTTAACACAGTAAAAGATGCTGTTAACGAAACTGGTGCTACTGCAAGTGTCATATATGTGCCGCCTCCGTTCGCAGCGGATGCAATTTTGGAAGCAGAAGATGCAGGGATTGATTTGGTAATTTGTATTACAGAAGGTATTCCAGTATTGGATATGATGAAAGTAAAACGTGTTATTGAAGCTTCTCAAACAAGATTAATTGGTCCAAACTGTCCAGGAGTTATAACTCCGGGTGAATGTAAAATTGGTATCATGCCAGGTCATATCCACAAACGTGGTAAAATCGGTATCGTATCTCGTTCTGGTACATTGACTTATGAAGCAGTTGCACAAACAACAGCAGCAGGACTTGGCCAGTCAACATGTATCGGTATCGGTGGTGATCCAATTAATGGCACGAACTTTATTGATAGCTTGGATTTATTCTTAAAAGATGATGAAACAGAAGGAATCTTAATGATCGGTGAGATCGGTGGTTCTGCCGAAGAAGAAGCAGCAGAATTCTTGAAAAACTCAATCATTAAAAAACCAGTTGCTGGATTTATCGCGGGTGTTACTGCCCCTCCAGGTCGTCGTATGGGTCATGCCGGTGCGATTATTGCTGGCGGTAAAGGTGGAGCTCCTGAAAAAGTTGCCGCAATGCGCGAAGCTGGAATTATTGTATCAGATTCACCTGCAGGTTTAGGTGATGCAATGCAAGAGGCATTGGCTACTTAGGCTTCTTTAGGTGTGAACTAATTATAATTTAGTTGACAAAATATACTATAATAGCTTATAATCATAATTAGCCCAGTGTTTTTAACGGCTGGTAATAGTGAGTACACTAATCTCATGACGGGGGATAGATTCCCCCGTACGTGTACTAAGAATATTATCCTATATATTTTAGTCCATATCCATCAAAACTACCATTATAAGGTGAAGCATCAAATTTCTTCTCTTTAATTAAAACTCTTAATATTTCTTTATTAAATGTTGCTATAGGTAGTTGCTTTTTTAAATTTAGGGAATACT
>CALDHH010000182.1 GCA_937941575.1 uncultured Alphaproteobacteria bacterium
AGGTTAAGGATTTAGAAATCACTAATAATAAAAAACACCGAAAAACTATCACGAGCTTTGGAGTTTAATAATGGCTAGAAAAAAACTTAATGAAAAGCAAAAAAGCGATCTAAAAAAGACCTTGAAGAAATGGAAGACCGACACTGTCCAATCTGATGGCGTGAAGATAGTTTCTACAAGTAGTATCTTGACTGGTGCAATAATAGCTGGTGATTTTATGCTATTAGGAGGCATGGGGTTCTTTGTTTTATCATTACTACCAGGAATGGTTAGCTATGCTGGACTTCATCTAATGCTCAACAACACAGAAGATACTTTATCTGGTGATAAAAAAGCCACTATCAAAGCTCCAATGGAGGTTGTTTTTACCTTAGATAAAATGCAGAGTAAGATTTCGGACTTATTCAATAAAAAGTCAAACTCTAATAAAATTGAGATTGCTAAAATTAATTCTGAGTTAGAGTTGATAAAGGCCGATTTAAAATATTTAGAACCCACAGTTGAACCAATATCCTTTTGGTCAAATGATATCGATCTTTGCCAAGATCTTAAATTTGACCTTGGAGATAAACAAACTCTTAATATTGAAGAAGCAATTACTAGCAAGCCAAGCCGAGTTAAAAGACTTAAAGATGGCTTTGCTACTTAATCTAAGCTTTTCTATAACCTTCTTTAATCAATAAATCTTTTCTAGATAATTTTCCCACCGCTGTTTTTGGTAATGGATCTGCGCTTATTATGATCTTTCTTGGCATTTCAATTGGTGATAGCTTATCTTGGATAAATTCTTTTATATCAGATGATTTTAAATCAGCTCCCTCTTTGGCAACAATCCAAGCATAAACATTCTCGCCCCTTGCCTTATCAGGCACACCAGCCACGATACATTCAGCAACATCGCTATGTTTATAAATTGCATCTTCGACATGTTTTGGATAGACGTTAAAGCCACGGACTAGAATTAAATCTTTAATTCTATCGACAATATAAACATATCCTTCTTCATCGATATAACCAATATCACCAGTATGCAATCTACCATTTACTATTGTATCTTTTGTCGCATCTGGCTTGTTATAATAGCCATCCATTACTTGTGGGCCTGAGATACATACCTCGCCTTTTTCACCAATAGGCATAGCTGTTATCTTATCATCTGGATTAATTATTTCAATAACAGTGCCTGGAATTGGCATACCAATTGAACCTGACTTTGTTTTACCGGATACTGGGTTACATGTTGCAACTGGTGAACTTTCGGTTAAACCATAACCTTCAACCACCCTTTTCGCACCCGTATTCTTCTCAAAGCTTTTCTTTACTTCTAATGGTAATGGAGCGCCACCTGATAGACAGAACTTCAATGAAGAGAAATCATAATCAGATATTTGAGAATATCCCGCGAAAGCATTATAGATAGTTGGCACAGCTGCAAAATATTCTGGCTTCTCGTCATTAATTAAGCTTAATGCTTCTTTCATATCAAATTTTGGCATTATATACATACGCATTGCATTAATTACTGATAGATTCATTGCAACAGTCATCGCAAACACATGGAATAGCGGCAAAGCAATTAATTGAGTATCTTTTCCTTGCTCAACATTATCATACCAAGCTTGCATTTGTTTTGTATTCGCATATAGGTTTTTATGGGTCAACACAGCCCCTTTTGGAACTCCAGTTGTACCGCCAGTATATTGTAACACTGCGATATCTTTATTTGGGTTAATCACAACCTCATTAAAGCTACCGTCATTAGTAAGCAAACTATCCAGCCAGATATATTTCTCACTTTGTTCAATAATTTTCTGCTCTGGTGCTTTTTCTAAATCTGCATGCATTGGGCAGATAATTATTTTTTGCAATCTGCTTTCATTTAATAGCCCATCAACCTTACTAAATAATTCTGGTACGTCCAAAGTTACAATAATATCAGTTTCGCTATCATCAATCTGAAATAACAAATCATCTATTGCATATAAAGGATTATAATTAACAACCGTTGCCCCTGCTTTTAGAATTGCAAAATATAGAACAACTACATAGGCAGAATTTGGCATGAATAAGCCAATCTTTGTTCCTTTAGCAACCCCCATTTTTTGGAGGCCTACAACAGTTTTATCAATTAAATTGCTTAACTCTTTGTAAGAATATTCTTTGCCTAAAAAATTAGTAGCAGGAGAATTCGGAAAGCTTTTAACTGCGTTATCAAGGATTGAGAATAATGGAGCATCTTCGATTTCTAAATTCCAATTAATGCCATCTGGGTAATGTTTTTCCCAGATATAGCTTTGTCCATTTGCTAGATCATCTGCTTTTAATGCATTATTTTTCATCTTATATCCCCTATAGTTTTATTTAACATTTAGAGATTAGGATAATTATAATTTGTTTATAAGTCAATATCCGAGGTAAAGGGCTTAGCTGGAGTTCTTTTTTTAATTAGCTTATCTTTATATTCTTGAATGAAATTTGAGTTATCAATTGAAAATCTTGATGTTAAAAATTTAGCACCACCTGGATCACTTAATGCCACATCTAAATAATTTTCCTGCTTTTTATCAGTAAAGCTAACTTCACCCATCATCTTTAAATGCTTTTCATTCTCAACTGAAGGATCAATTCTTATTAATACATCAAAATCAAAAACCTTAGATTTTAATGCTTTTTTATCATAGTAATCGATTGTTTTTTGAGACTTAAACCAATTGATAAATATCAACCTATTTAATTTCACCTCATCTAATTCATCTTTATTATCAATATAGGCTTTGTACATTGAACCAAATCTACGACTAGAAGTTTTTAAACGTAATGGTTCAGTATCTCCAGCTTCAGACAACTTACCTGCAATAATTACAGATGATCTCTCAGCATCAGCTTCTCTAAATCTTGTTAAAAGGCAATACTCTTCAGGAGTGGCATGATTATCTTCAAAGCTTCTAAAACCTGCTTTAAACTGTGCAATATGTCTTGCTTCATGAACTAATATTAATACAAGTGCAGCATCCAAGAAACTACCAGATAATGATATATGATATTCTTCAATACCCCATTTATTTACCTTTGTATTAGCAACGCCCCCAACGCCTCTTCTCATTTGATCATCAATTGAAACTTGGACTTTATTATCTTTTAAGAATTCTACAATCTCTAGACCTTCAGGAATTTTTGATAGACGCTCATAGAAGCCATCAACTCTTTTCTTATTCTTTACCTTGGAAGATATTCTATGCATGGGTTTAGCCAGAGCAGCGAACATTGGGTTGCTGTTCTCTTTAAATAATTTGGTCATTTTTTCTTTGTAATTACTAGGCATTGAAATCTTTCATAGCTTGAAAGGAAATTATACATAAAAACATAGACAAAATCAATAAATTAATTCACATCGATTATCAAACCATCATAAGCAGGTCTTACATTATCGGGTAGCTCTTTACACAAAGTATCATAATCCATATGCATGGTTAGGTCTGATATATAAGTTTTCTCTGGTTTAATGATATCTATCCATTCAAATACTTGCTCTAAATTAGCGTGACTTTTAAGGACTGATTTTTCTCTATGATATGCACAACCATCCACAACAAATGTTTTAACTCCTTTTAAAACATCAAGGGCGTAATCATCCATTTTTACAACATCGATACAATAAGCAAAATCACCCGTTCTAAAACCTAATGATTTACAAGAATAATGATCTTGCTCAAAAACATGAAGATCAATATCACCGATTGTGATTTCTCCTTTATTCTCAATCACATTTGGCTTTAAGAATGGAGTATATAAAGCACTATCCATACCACCGTCAAAAACATAAGAGAATCTTTTGATAATTTCATCTGCAGTATATTGGTTAGTGTAAAAATCAATCGGTTTACCGCTCCGGTAACTATAAGCTCTTAAATCATCCATACCATTAATATGATCAGAATGGTCATGAGTATAAAAGATTGCATCAATTTTCTTTTGTTTAGCATCATTTAGCTGTTGTCTTACATCAACGCTAGTATCAACAAGAATGTCTGTATTATCAGAACTTACCAAAATAGAGGCTTTTGTTCTACGATTTTTTGGGTTATTTGGATCACATTCACCCCAAAAATCTCCTGCAACTGGTACACCCATTGATGATGAACAACCCAATATTGTTATTTTTTTTGTCATTCTGTTTAAGACCTTTTACCTTTTGATTTATTAAATAATCTATAAAAATTTTCTGTTGTAATCTCTGCAATTTCTTCTTCTGTTACATTTTTTAACTTTGCCAGAGCTAAAGCTGTATGTGTAACAAATGCAGGCTCATTCCTTTTACCACGATTTGGCATTGGAGCAAGATATGGAGAATCTGTCTCTACCAATAATCTATCCAATGGAACTTCGGCCATGATATCTCTTAATTCTTGGGCATTTTTAAAAGTAATTATACCAGAGGCGGAAATATAAAACCCAAGTTTTAAAGCCTCTATTGCAAGCTCTCTACTTGAACTGAAACAGTGAAGAACACCTCTTAATCCCTTGTTTTCTTGTAATATTCTTATCATATCTTCATCAGCAGCACGAGAATGGATAATGATCGGCATATCAAGTTTAATACAAGCATCAATATGTTTTTGAAAACTAGCTATTTGGACTTCTTTTGTGTCAGTTTCATAGTAATAATCTAAACCAGTTTCACCAATGCCAATTACTCTATCTTTACTAGCAAGCTCTACAAGCTCATCCAAAGTTACTTTGGTCTCAAATTCTTCACTTGCGTGACATGGGTGAGTTCCAACTGTGCATTCGACACAATCAAATTCATTGGCAATATTTAAAATATTTGAAAATTTAGCAATCTGAGTATTAATTGTAACCATGTGACCAACGCCAAGGTCATTGGCATCTTTTACAATCTTCTCAACACCGTCTTCGTTAAAATCATCAAAATCTAGATGGCAATGGCTATCTACTAACATATACTCAACCTTTAAAAATTATTATAGATATTATATAGCAAATATAAGATAACAGTTACAATTAGAATATTATTTATTTATATGATTAGAGCATTTTTATAATTATAATGCATAAGAATTGCTTTTTTTATAATTATATAATAAACTGCAACTTATTAATCTAATAAAAGAATTGCACTGCATGTATAAGAAATTATTAAAAACTCCTAAAAAGGCTGCGATAGCAATTTTGCTATCATTTAATCTTGCTGCTTGTTCCGGTATCCCAACCAAAGAAAACTTTGAAAATACTGATCTATTTAAAAACCAAGCCGATATAATGCAAAGATCAGAGCAATTACATCTGGGATTAGAAAAAAAAGAAGTTTTTAGAATATTAGGAATTGATCCAGAAGATCTATCTAGAATTAGCAAATCAGAAATCCAAAATGCCTTATATGGAGAATCTATATTAACTGGAAATAAAGATGACCTTGAAAGAGCTCGTGATTTTTTTAAAGATATTGAAGGTTATAAGATAAAATACACAGAATTAAAAAGCCGTGCTTCTTTAAGTTTTTCAAGAATACACACAACTACCAAGGGAACGGATATGTCTCTAACCATTATCTTTAAATCAGGAGTACTACTTGAACCTCCGATGATAACAGGCGGTAATATTGATAATAAAAGATCAAAGAATATTATCTATATATTCCAAAACGCGAAAAAAGCGGCTGCAGAGCTTAAATAATCACCTATTAAAGTGATTGTTTTTCTTCATGTTAAAATAGCTACTTTTATACAAGTCTTTCTCGTAATCAGTTTTAATACCGTCACGCAAAAATATTAATTTTGGATCAGTTAAGAAATCACGGTAATACCCAGAATGAACCATTGCATATTTATCATCAAAAGTAACAGATTCAACAATTGATCCAAATAATGGAAGCCATTCATGGAATTTATTTTCATCTGATGAACACATGCTAGTATATCTTACGCCACCATAGATAGTTGATAGCATCAACCCACGCATATAATGTTTATCCGTCTTTGACGCCATATCCATATCATCGTCTGAATTACCCATCATTTCTGGCTTTGGTTCAATTACTTCAATATTTTTAACATTTGGCATTGCGTAGCTAAAGAATATACCAGTTGCATCGCCCTGTCCTAAACCTGCTGGGCTATAATGATTTAATACATTAAAATCAGTGAATTCTGACATTTCATTCTGCCAGAATTTTTTATTTAGAGTATGCTGTATTGCAGATTCCATATGATATTTTGGATAAATATCTAACCTTTTATCTTCCGTAGCCTTCACTCGACATGTCGCCATATCTGTTCCTGCAGGCGCCGCAATGCGTATTCTTGTAGTTGGAGTATCTGGAGTTTGTTTTTTCCAAGTATCAGGGAAAGACATTTTAAAATCATATTTTGTATCTGTATATATAAACGTATCGGCTTTAACCATATTGGGTAGAGCTAGTATTGAGACAACAGATAATATTTTCAGTGTATTTTTAAACAATTTTATTCCCCTAAATTTCAAGCAAGATATCTACATTCATATTATGCTACATTTTTATCATCTTTTACAAATATTCTTTTTAATTCTTGTAACTTTAATATATTAAAAGCATGCAACATTAAGAAATAACTTAACATTCCAGATATAATTATAATTGATGTAGCCATAAGATGCCTCATAAAACCAGAATTAAACCAATCTGTGAAAATCATGTAACGACCAATATATAAAATCACAGACATAATAAAACAATTAATGATTATAAGCATTATTTTCTTTATAAATACTTTACTCTGTTTAAATTCTTCTTTTTTTCTTAAGAATAGATATAAAAGTATAAAGTTAAACCAAGCTGCAATTGATGTTGCAAGCGCAATCCCTACATGTTGCAGCGGTATAATTAAAGCCAAACTTAAAATTATATTTATGATTGTGCCAATAATTGCAAATTTAACTGGGGTCTTAGTATCTTGATTAGAAAAACAAGCAGTTGAGAATATTTTTATTAATACAAAAGCCGTTAGACCCAATGCATAGGCTTTCAAAGCAAGGGCTGATTGTAAACTAGTATTGGCAGTAAACTCTCCTCGCTCAAATAACAGAGTAATAATTGGCTCTGCTAATAAAACCAATGCAAATCCAGCAGGCAATGCCAGCATAATTCCAAAGATTAAACTTTGTGAGAATATCTCTCTTGTTTCTTTCAGTTTCTTGGCAGCAATCGACTTGGTAAGTTTTGGCAATAAAGCCGTTCCAATAGCAATTCCAATTATTGATAAAGGCAATTGATATAGACGATCAGCATAATAAAGATATGATATTGAACCAGTCTCCAAGCTTGATGCTAAAACCAAATCGATAAATATATTTATCTGTAGCACCCCTGCTCCGATTACTCCCGGTAACATTAGCTTAAATAGTCTCTTAACCTTAGGAGATAGGCTTGGCTTTTTTATCTTTAACTTAAATCCAGATTTCCGGCAGAAATACATCATCCAAAGTAATTGAACAAATCCGGATATTAAAACTGCATAAGACATTGCATGTCCAGCAGTCTCAAAATAACTGGCACAAGCCAGAGCAATTATTAAACAGAGATTAAAGAAGACGGGAGCCACCGCAAATGGTGCGAAGCGGTCCATTGAGTTTAATACCCCACCTAATAATGCAGTTAATGACATTAATAATATATAGGGGAAAGTAATTCTTGATAAATCAACTGCTAGATCATAACGATATAATGTCGGGTCATCTAAAAAACCATTAGCAATCAAACCAATTATATGTGGCATTAATATAATCATTAAAATTGTAAACGGCATTAGAATTAAAAACATTATCCAAAACATATTTTGGGCAAATTTAAATGCTTGTTCTTTGCCTTCTATGGTTAATTCCTCAGAGAATAATGGAACGAAAGATACACTAAAAGCTCCCTCTGCTGTTATTCTTCTAAATAAATTTGGTAATTTTAATGCAACAAAGAAAGCGTCTGATATTGGCCCAGCCCCCATAATTGCCGCCGTTAGAATATCCCTTACGAAGCCGAAAACTCGACTTAATAATGTTAATGCTCCAACTGTTGCAACTGCTTTCATTAATTTCATAGATTTTTAATACTCTTTTAGGTACAATATCGTGATTAAAAATAAACTTATTACATATGGTTAAAAAATGGAACAAAAAAACAAAGAATCTGAATGGTTTGGCTATCAAAAGGTTAATCCGAATTCTAAAACCAATATGGTTTTAGACGTTTTCGATTCTGTTGCGCCCAAATATGATTTAATGAATGACCTAATGTCTGCTGGGATTCATCGGGCTTGGAAACAAAAATTCATTAAGCTAATCCGCCCAAGACCCAATAAAAAACTATTGGATGTTGCTGGTGGCACAGGGGATATTGCATTTAAATATTTAAAAGAATGTAATAATATTGCTGATATTACAGTTTGTGATATTAACGCCAATATGCTGAAACATGGAAAAGACCGTGCAGTTAATAAAGGCATCTTGGATAGTATTGAATGGATAGAAGGCAACGCAGAGTCCCTACCCTTTAAAGATGAACAATTTGATGTTTATACAATTTCATTTGGGCTACGTAATGTAACCAATATTGATAATGCTTTAAATGATGCTTACCGAGTATTAAAACCGGGTGGTAAATTCTTTTGTTTGGAATTCAGCGAAGTTAAGAATCCTGTTTTCTCAAAGATATACGATCTTTATTCATTTAAAATATTACCCAATATCGGCAAATTAATTGCCAAAGACAAAGAAAGCTATAAATATCTAGCCGAGAGCATCCGTCAATTTCCAAATCAGGATGATTTTAAATATCGATTGGAAGATGCTGGCTTTAAGAATGTTAAATATCACAATTTAAGCAATGGAATCGCTGCAATTCATATAGGAGAGAAGTAAATGAGCAATCAAAATCAAGTTAACATCGACATTAAAATATTAGATAATGCTAAGGGATTAAATCTTCCTAAATATGAAACAGAGCAATCTGCTGGTATGGATCTACCTGCTGCAATTACAGAAGATATAATTTTAAAACCAGGGGAGAGAAAGTTAATTCCAGTTGGCTTATCAATTGCTCTTCCAATAGGTTATGAAGCACAAATTCGTCCGAGATCTGGCCTTGCTTATAAACATGGAGTAACTCTTGTAAATGCACCAGGAACGATAGATGCAGATTACCGTGGTCAAATCCATGCATTAATTATTAATTTAGGACAAGAAGATTTTGTTGTTGAGCGCGGTATGCGTATTGCCCAAATGGTTATTGCAAAATATGAGAATGCAAATTGGGTTGTGAAAGAAAGCCTAGATGAAACAATACGTGGTGAAGGTGGATTTGGATCAACTGGAAAAGCTGCATAAATAATGATAGATGAAAGCCCATCAATTGGTTTAAAGTTCCTAGAAGAAAAATACGCGAACCACAAGGAACAACCAAAGATATATGAAAGCTTTATTGATACATTTGGTAATACTCCACTTGTTAAATTAAAAAGCTTATCTGAATATTTAGGGTTAAAAACACCTATACTTGCAAAATTAGAACTATGTAATCCATTATCTAGTATGAAAGACCGAATGGCCATTGCCATGATCGAAGCCGCAGAGGCAATGGGTAAGATTAATCAAGATACAGTAATTATTGAACCAGTTTCTGATAATGTCGGTGTATCGCTTGCATTTGTATGTGCAAGGAAAGGTTATAAATTAATTTTAACTGTTCCAGAAGGTACATCAAAAGAATTAATCAAATTATACAAGATGTTAGGAGCTCAAGTATTCTTAACTGATAAGCAAGATAAATTGATGGGAGCGATGGATAAAGCAGAAGAATTATTAGAAAAATACGCACCGAATTCAATTATATTGCATCAATTTAAAAATCCAGCAAATGCATTAATTAATAAGATTACTACTGGTGAAGAAATCTGGAGAGACACAGATGGTAATGTTGATGCAGTTATTATGGGATATAACACTGGCGGTGCAATAACTGGTATCGGACAAGCCTTAAAAGCTCATAATAAAGATATAAAAATGGTTGCCATTGAACCTAAAAACAATGCCGTATTATCTGGTGGTAAACTGGGTGAGCATAAAATTGAAGGTATCGGTCCAGGATTTATCCCTCAGGTAATGGATACTAGCCTAATTGATAAAGTCGTTACAATTTCAGATGATGAAGCATATGAAATGACTAGACTAGCAATCTCAAAAGAAGGCATAACTATCGGGATTGCTGATGGAGCATCTTTATCTGGAGCATTAAAGCTTGGTCTATCTGATGAGTTTAGAGATAAAAATATCGTGGCTATAATAAATAATTCTGCTGAACGATCATTATCCGAGGAAATTTTTAGTGATCTTGATTAATGATTAGAATTTTAACTTGAAACCAATATAAAAAAACTTTATTAATTAACCTATGTCTAAATTAAATATAAAAAATAATGATAATTCATTGACTCCAATGATGCAGCAATATCTTGGTATTAAAAAAGATTATCAAGATTGCCTAGTTTTCTATCGCATGGGTGATTTCTTTGAACTATTTATGGATGATGCAGTAAAAGCTGCAGATATATTAAATATTACATTAACCAAACGTGGTAATAAAAATGGTGACGATATCCCAATGTGCGGAGTGCCAGTCCATAGCCATGTCGCCTATTTAGAAAAGCTAATAAAATCAGGTAATAAAGTTGCAATTTGCGAGCAAGTTGAAACTCCAGATGAAGCAAAAAAACGCGGTGGATACAAAGCCGTTGTCAAAAGAGAAGTTGTTAGAATTGTAACTCAAGGAACCTTGATTGAAGATAATTTATTAAATACTTCTGAGAATAATTACCTTTCTTGCATTACCAAAATTGGCTCAGATATAGGCTTATCTTGGTTAGATTTATCAACTGGTGAGTTCTTATTACAACCTTCAAATACAGGATCTCTATCTTCTAATTTAGAGAGACTATCTTCCAAGGAAATATTAATATCTGAAACTCTATGCCAAGATCCAGAATTTTATGATTTATTTGCTGATTACAAAGATAAGCTTACCATTCAACCAGATAGTAGATTTGATAGTGAGAATGCTAGATTAAGGCTAGAGAAACATTTTGGAGTTGGAACAATTGATGCTTTTGGCGGATTTTCAAGGGCAGAAATTGCAGCCGCTGGTGCATTACTCGATTATATTGAATTAACTCAAAAAGGCTCAATCCCAAGATTATCCAAGCCACATCAATTACCGATCCATGAAATCCTAGAAATTGATGCTGCAACAATTAAAAACTTGGAATTAATTAGAACATTAAATGGCGATAGAAAAGGATCATTGCTAAATACAATTGATAAAACAGTGACTGGCTATGGATCTAGATTATTAGCAAAAAGATTATTAATGCCTTTAACTGATGTCAATAAAATCAATTATCGATTTGATATGGTTCAATTTTTTATTGATAACAACGAAGTAAAAGAACAATCAATTCAATTCTTAAAACAATGCCCCGATGTTGAGCGAGCTTTAACAAGGTTAAGTATGAATAAAGGTGGCCCAAAAGATTTGGCCTCCATCCGTGATAATCTATCCAAAACAGTTCAATTATTTAAATTACTAAATGATCAAAAAAACAAGCCTATTGGTATTACAGATTGCCTGGATAATTTAAAAATATGGGGCAATGCTCATCCATTAATTGATCTGCTGAAAAAAGCTTTAGAAGAAGAACCAACCACATTTGCGAGAGATGGTGGATTTATTAAAAACAGCTATTCCCCTGCCCTTGATAAATTACGCTCTTTAAGAAATCATAGCCAAAAGCTAATTGCAGAATTGCAAATGAAATATATTGGCATTTCCAAAGTATCTGGGCTTAAAATAAAACATAATAATGTAATTGGTTATTTCGTTGAGGTAACACCGTTACATGCAGATAAATTAATGGTAAAAGATTCAAAATCAGATGATCTAAACATATTCATTCATCGCCAGACATTGGGAAGTGCTGTTAGATTTTCAACAATTGAGCTAACTGATTTAGAACATCAAATAGTAGAATCTGCCGATAAAGCTCTGGCTTTGGAACAAGAATTATTTAAATTGCTAGTAACAGAAGTAATGGCGCAATCTGATGCAATAATTAAAACAGCTCTATCCTTGGCAGAATTAGATATTGCAACTTCATTTGCTGAACTATCTAACAGTAGAAATTATAACAGACCAGTAATTGATAATAGCTTAGAATTTGAAATAAAAGATGGTAGGCACCCTGTTGTTGAACATATAATGCAAACCAATAATGCATCTGAAGATTTCATCCCAAATAATTGTAATCTAAGTACAAAATCAAAACTTTGGTTGCTGACTGGACCAAATATGGCGGGTAAATCCACCTTCCTTCGTCAAAATGCTCTAATTACTATTATGGCTCAAATCGGTTGCTATATACCTGCAAAATCTGCTCATATTGGGATGGTTGACCGAGTATTCAGTCGTGTTGGCGCATCCGATGATCTTGCCCGTGGACGATCGACCTTTATGGTTGAGATGGTCGAGACTGCATCAATATTAAATCAATCTGGTGAACGCGCTCTGGTAATTTTGGATGAAATTGGCCGAGGGACTGCAACTTTTGATGGTTTATCAATTGCATGGGCTTGTATTGAACATCTGCATGAAAAAAACAAATGCAGAACTTTATTTGCCACTCATTATCATGAATTAACTGTTCTATCGAATAAACTAGCTAATCTAAGCTGTCACACTATGCAGGTAAAAGAATGGAAAGATGATATCATCTTTATGCATCAAGTAATTGATGGCTCAGCTGATAGATCATATGGTATTCATGTCGCAAAGCTTGCAGGATTACCCAGCCCAGTTATAAAGCGCGCAACAAGCATCTTAAAGACTTTGGAAGCAAGTGAGCAATCTGGCGAGCTATCTAAATTATCCGAAAGCCTTCCATTATTTTCAAATATCGAAGAAGAATATATAGAACCTCAAATATCCGAACTTGATGAGGCCATCAATAATATTAATCCAGATGAGCTGACTCCCAAACAAGCATTAGAGGCTTTATATAAAATCAAAGAGTTAAAAAATAAAACTTAAGCTAGAAATAATTAAGTAAAAATGTTATAATCATTGCTATGAGCAGAATTAAGAAAATTTTACATCTAAAAATGGCCGCAGATTATATATATTTGGCAGCCGATGTATATGGAGATGACAACTTACCGACAGGAAATAACTGGTATGTTGTTGAGAATTCAGATGATTTAGATTTTGGACGTAGAAATTATAGCTTCAATGCAAAACTATACGCAAAGAAACACCCTGTTACTGGTAAAAAACAATATGCCATTGCCTTTACAGGCTTTAATGATATTGGCGATATTCCAAGCGTTTTTTCAATACTTGCCAATATGATGCCGCCACAATTTAGCGATGCTTATAGCTTTACCAAACATGCAATCGAAAAACATGGATTGAGAGCCAGAGATATCCACTTTACAGGTCATTCTTTGGGTGGTTTTTTGGCGCAAGCAGTTGGGATTGCAGTTAATTCTCAAAAAATGATTGTATTTAATAGCCCTGCTATCAAGGAAATAAACGTTGCCAATATTGAAAGACATGTAAGAAAAATTGATAAAGATAAAGAAAGCAAAGCATTCTCAACAAAATTTATGAAACGTCGTTTAATTGCAATTTCATCTTCTAGAGATCCTATTGCTGGCTGGGGAATTCACCGCGGTACTACTTACCAATATCATACTGATTTTTCACATCATAGCGTTCAAAAATTAAAAGAATTAATTATTGAAGACAGTCAGCGTGAGACCACCAAAATAAAAATGGAACTTACAGGTGAAAAAATAATTGGGTTAAGTCTAAGCGAGACATTTAACATGGTTGATCATGAAAGATCAAAAATACAGCAAACTGCTATCGATACAGGCGTTGAAATTATTGGTGGCGTTGAAAAAGTAATTGTTGGTACTGCAAAAGGTGTTGATAAAGTTGCAACTGAAACCGTAAAAGGAATCGATAAAGTTGCAACCGATACTGTAAAAGGTGTTGGAAAAGCCTTAACTACAACAGTTAAAGAGATTGATAAAACATTAAATGATACGGCTGACGGTATTGATAAAGCTTTTACAAAGACTTTTAAAAGAATTAAAAAATTATTTTAAAATAATTCAGGATACTGGCTTCTAATAACTTCTTCAAAAGCTTCTGTCATACCAATTTTTCTACCTTCTATAAGCGCAATATCTGAATCGATAGCTTGTTTAGTAATTCTATAAATTGTCCAAATTGCCCCTACTCTAACCGCGCCAGCACAATGGAGTAAAATTGGCTTTTTTGCACCATCTAATATCTTAGCTAATTGATCAACAGCACCTTCTGGAATACCACTAGCATTCATTGGAATATTATAATAATCCATGCCTAAATCAGTTGTTTGAGCTTCTTCTATCTCAGTTCCTTCTTGTGGCATACGCAAATCAATAATTGTCTGAAATCCAGAATTTTTTGCCTGTATAACTCCCAAATCAGTTAAAGTACCAGATGCCGCGATGTCTTCATTTATCACGCTATAATTCTTTATTTGATATTCAAGTTCTGATGGTTCGGCTAGTTTTTGATTTTGCATTATAATAATTCCCCAGTAATTATATTATTTATTAAGACCTGATTTCTTAGTAGTTGTTTTTTGTACTATATCAGGTGTGGACTTTTTTGCAGCAATATTAAGCTCTTTTTCTATCGAAGTATAAAATAACTTCAATGATCTGATTTGAGTATCAGTTACTTCTTGCCATCTTGGAGTACCACTAGCTCTTTCTTCTTCGATCTTTTCCAATTGAGCTCTTGCCTTTGGTAAAGTCATATGCGGCACATCTAAATCCTCATTGGTCAGCCTACTTAATAAAGCTCCTGCAAAGGCTTGAACCCCTTTATCAGTCATCTTATTTTGAGCTTCCGAATACATCAATCTTTTTGCAAATTGATTAAATCTTTTTATGCTTGGACTGTCTTTTATATCATCTTTAAATTTAACATCAAATTCTTTGATTAATTCAACTCGTTTATCCCAATCGCTTTCCCTGAATGATTTCATCCATTTATTTAATGCCCATTTAACTTTATTCGGTGGAAAATCATATATCTGTTTTTCAATATCTTTTGCCTTATCATAAACTGGTAGAGCATTAGCAGCGGCTTGAGCAATATTATTTTGGAATTGCTTATTAGCTTTTATTAGATTGGCTCTTTCTTCCATTAAACTCATATCAACATTTTCTGAAATAACTGCATCTGACATTGAGATTGGCATTAATATTGGCTGTTTATTCTTTTTTACAACTTGGAATGGCTTGTCTGATTTCTTAATATCTTTATTTTTTAATACTTCAGTTAACTCATCCACAGACATCTCAAGATATTCTGTTGGATCTTGAGATAGATCAAAAACAACATGTTCATTCTTAAATTTATTATTATCTGTGATAGATGTTGCGATATAATTATTATTGTAATTTTGATAGGTAAATACTTGTTCATTGCTTAAGAACTCATCAACCCCCGATTTTGGTGCAAGCTTTAACCATTGATCGTAAATTTCTGGCGCAGCAGTTCTAATCAATTTGGCAATTGCAATCGTTGCTTTAACATCGGCAATCGCTTCATGTGCATCATCTTCTGATAGCTCAACTCCATTTTGTCTGGCCACATTACCCAGAGACATGCTTGGCTTGCCGTATCCATTATCAATTTCTAATTTTAAAACACCTGGCATATATTTATGAGCTGTCTTTACCAATGTTAATACATCCGCCCTATTATTTGCTGGATCATTCGCAGTTTTACGACCAACTGTTAAAAATGGTTCATGTAAAGTTTGATGCAAGCAATTTTGTAAAAACTCTTCATCAAAGCCAATATTATTGTAGCCAACAAAAGTTATTGGCCAATTTTGTGATCTTATCCATCTATCTACTTCTTGCATTAATTCAAAATGAGAGTTCGGGGCGTTCTTCATATCATCAGCTGTAAATCCAGTCGTTAATAATGCCCCCGGAGATGGTATAATCCAAGGTTCACGTTTACATCTTATATCTTTACTAGACATCATATTAAAGTCATCATCGGCAAATATCATTCCAATTTGCAATATTTGGCTGTATGATTTATCCAAGTCTGAAGTTTCTAGATCGTAAAATATAAACATATAAAAGTTTAAACTCCCTTTGATTAATTTAAAAATAAATATAAGATTAAGCGTATAAGTATAGTAACATTTATTTGATATAAATACAGGAATTTCTTAAAATAATATGAAAAAGATTGAAAGTCAAAATTCAGATAAAAAAAATCATAAATTAATCAATGACTTAAATACCTATGTTAATGATACTCGAGATATAAATAATTCTAACTTAATTCAAAATAAAATTAATGGAATCCAATATTCTTATCAAAATGCTTTAATAATTGATGAGCTAATTACTAAAATAACCGATCATCTTAAGCCTAATTTTATTGAAGATGGCTTATCAATAATTGCAATTGGTGGCTATGGTAGATATGAGATGGCTCCCTTTTCTGATATTGATATTTTATTCTTATATGGTGATAAAATAGATGAAGAATTCTTATCCCAATTCCTTAATATAATCTGGAGCTTAGGCTTAAAAATCGGCTATTCTGTTAGGAATTTAACAGAGACAGCAGATATAATTAAATCAGATCATCTAATCTTAACTTCATTATTAGAAAACAGATTAATCCAAGGATCCACAGATCAATTCCAAGCCTTGCAAGAATTGTTAATCAAGCATATAGATTCAGTAAATTCAAATCTATTCATCGCAGATAAATTAACCGAGAGAAGCCTGCGACATAAAAAGATGGGAGATACTCGCTATCATCTTGAGCCTAATATAAAAGAAAGCAAAGGATCATTACGAGATATTCATAGTTTAAATTGGATAAGATCTTACTTAAAAATTGCAGGTATGGAGCTTGATAAGCTGAATAAGATTGAACAAGCAAAGTTAGATAATGCTTATGAATTCATGGTTAAATTAAGATGTCATTTACATTTATTATCTAATCGAGATAACAACCGAATTAACTTTGAATTGCAACCTGATTTGGCAATATATATGGGGTATAAAAAACCTAAAAAAGGTCAATCTCATGCTGAGAAAATGATGAAAGAATATTTCTTACATGCAAGAAATATCGGCTATCTGACCAATATAATCTGTAGTGAATTAGAAGAAAAATCGATTGGTTTAGGAAGTACAAAGGGCTATAAAAAACTAATTATAGATGAGAGTAAGTTAGGTAATTTTGTAATCAATAATGGCAGAATATCTTTTAATAATAAAAACCATATAAAAGATAATCCAACCGATATATTAAAAATATTCTACATTTCACAAATACTTGATATTCCAATTCATATTGATAGTTTAAGAGATATTTCTAGGGCGGATATTAATGAGGAATTATTATATAACAATGGTCATATTTTCATTGATATCTTAACCCATGAAAACCGCTCCGCTGATACTCTACGCCATATGAATGAAATTGGCCTTTTGGGTAAATTGATGCCTGAATTTAAAAAGATAATTGGGCATATGCAATATGATATGTATCATGTCTTTACAGTTGATGAACATTTAATCCATGCCGTTGATTTAATGCATAAAATTGAGAATAGTGAACAAAATTATCTTGGTAAATTAACGGTAAGTATAAATAATAAAAAACTAATTTATATGGCCATATTCTTACATGATATTGCCAAAGGTCGTGATGGTGATCATTCTGATATTGGATCCGATATTGCCAATACTCTCTGCCCTAAGATTGGATTCAAAGATGGCGAAACAGATTTAATATCTTGGTTAATTAAACATCATCTATTAATGACTAAAACCGCATTTAAACATGATATTAATGATATTGAAATTGTAAAGAAATTCTGTGGCGAAGTTAAATCTATTTCTCGTTTAAAGTATTTATATATATTAACCATAGTGGACATTATGGCAGTAGGCCCAAATAGATTTACCGATTGGAAAGCCAAATTACTGTCCGACTTATATGATATCAGCATTGATTTTCTATCTGGAAAGAATATCCAAAAGAACAAGCAAAATCTGATCCAAGATAAAATATCCAAGCTAAATAATTCTGATTACTTAACTAAAAATGCACCAGATAATTATTGGCTGAATTTTAAGATTCAAGAGATTGAAGAGCATATTGAAAAACTTAGTAACAGCAATATCTTTGAAATAAAACATCTTGATAAAGAATATAGCGAAATCATAGTTCATGCAAAAGATGAAATAGGCTTATTTAACAAAATAACATATGGTTTTATTCAGAATCAAGCAAATATTATTGATGCAAAGATATTTACCTTAAAAAATGGCTATGCCTTAGATTCCTTTAAAATACAAAATCAACAAGGTTTTAAATTCAACAATATTGATAGATTGATTAAAAAGCTAAACATTATAATTAAAGATAGCTCCCCCCTATCCCCGATAGCTCCAATTAATATAGATAAAAATAAATTTGGAATTATTAACCGAGTTACAATAGATAATAGCTTAAGCAATAATTATACAATTATTGAGATTACTTCAATAAATAGGATTGGGTTATTATTTGATATTACAGATATTTTGCAAAATCTAAAGTTACAAATAAATTCTGCAAAAATCAGCTCATATGGGGCAAAAGCGGTTGACGTTTTTTACATTAAAGATATATTCGGATTAAAGATAATAAACGAACAAAAACTGGATATGATAAAACAGAATTTATTAGAAAAGATTACAGATACAGTTTAATTATTTTTTATAAACTTATCTATATAATTTTCTTCAAACTAATAAAAAAATCAAAGGAAATAGTAATGAGTAATACACAATGGTCGCCTGAAAGCTGGAGAAATAAAGAAGCGAAACAACAGCCTACATATCAAGATATGGATAAATTAAAAGAAGTTGAGAATACCTTAAAAAACTTTCCTCCACTTGTATTTGCTGGTGAAGCTAGAAATTTAAAAGAAAAACTAGCACAAGTTGCAAATGGCGAAGCATTCTTATTACAAGGCGGTGATTGTGCAGAGAGTTTTGCTGAATTCCACCCGACTAATATCAGAAATACATTTAGAGTATTATTGCAGATGGCAGTTGTGATGACTTTTGCTAGCGGTAAGCCAATTATAAAAATTGGTCGTATGGCAGGACAATTTGCTAAACCTAGATCTGATGATTTCGAAATAAAAGGTGATATAAAGTTACCAAGCTATCGCGGCGATATAATAAATTCACGAGAATTTACCAATGAAGCTAGAGA
The DNA here is from genome assembly GCA_937941575.1 of uncultured Alphaproteobacteria bacterium. Taxonomy (GTDB): domain Bacteria; phylum Pseudomonadota; class Alphaproteobacteria; order Micavibrionales; family CSBR16-224; genus CALDHH01. The sequence continues at coordinate 19,406 of CALDHH010000182.1, forward strand.
AAATAATCCAGACAGAATTATTCAAGCATATAATCAATCAGCCTCAACATTAAACTTAATCCGTGCCTTTGCCCAAGGTGGTTACGCAGATTTAAACCGCGTTCATCAATGGAACCTAAAATTTATTCAAGATAGCAAACAATCTGAAAAATACCGTGATTTTGCAAACAGGATTGACCAAGCAATTAAATTTATGAATGCTGCCAATATTAACACTACTCAAATTGAGAAAACTGATTTCTTTACTTCACATGAAGCCTTATTACTGCCCTATGAAGAAGCAATGACTAGAATTGATAGCACTACAGGCGATTGGTACGATGTGTCTGCCCATATGTTATGGATTGGAGATAGAACTAGACAAGCTGATGGAGCCCATGTTGAATTTCTCTCTGGCGTTAAGAATCCAATCGGGGTTAAATGTGGCCCAACTACTGATTTAGATGAGTTGATTAGATTGATTGATATACTATCCCCTGATAATGAAGCTGGTAGAATTACTTTAATCTCGAGAATGGGACATGACAAAGTTGAACAGTATCTACCAAATATTATTCAACGAATTGAGCAAGAAGGTAAAAAAGTTGTTTGGTCTTGTGATCCAATGCATGGCAATACAATTAAAGCATCGAATGGCTTTAAAACTAGGCCATTTGATAATATTCTAGCTGAGGTTCAAAACTTCTTTAAAACTCATAAAGAAATGGGAACTCATGCTGGCGGTATTCATATTGAAATGACCGGGCAAAATGTAACTGAATGTACCGGCGGTGCCGAAGAAATTAGTGAGAAAGATCTGGAATCTAGATATCATACCCATTGTGACCCAAGGTTAAATGCCGATCAAGCATTAGAGCTTGCCTTTATACTGGCAGATGAATTAAAATCATAGTTGATTGTAATTATTTAATTCAAATCAGAGGTAGATATGACAGAAGAACAGATAAAATCAAATTGCATTGCGTGTGATTCAGATATTAGTGAGTTTGAGCTCGCAAGCAAAAGTGGTTTCCAATTTTTTGCTTGTATTGAATGTGGGACTGTAAACACGCTACCTCTACCCAAAGCCCAAGAGTTAAAGGAATTCTATGATGGGCTTGAATTTGATACCTCTGCTTATAATCTTGCTGAAGATAAGAATATTAAGAAAGCTACAAAAACCATTAAAAAATTAATCGAGCTAAATTCTGGTAAAGATTTTTTGAATATTGGCATGCATACAGGTTATAATGAAAAAGCAGCTAAGTCTTTAGGATTAAACCCAAAATCGATCCACCCAGATGATATTGGTAAACATAAAGATAAAGCTGATATAATTTTTATTGAAAATTGTATCGAAAGATTATTAGAGCCAGATAAGTTTTTTAGTAAACTATATGATCTACTAAACGATAAAGGCATAATATATATCAAGTCTCTTGATGGTAATCACTTCATGATACCTTCTAAGTTTGAGAAATGGAAATATGCTATACCGCCGATTAATTTAAATTATTTTTCAAAAGAAGGTTTAGAAGTTGTCCTTAATAAATATGGACTTAAGACGTTAAAATCAGATTTCAATTTAAAACCTATCCTTGGTGTAACTGCTAAGAAACTAGCCAAGAAGAAATGAGCCTACCAAGTTTTGAAATAGAAGATAGCTTAAGTGGTGTAATCTGTGGCGTTGATGAAGTTGGACGTGGGCCACTTGCAGGTCCAGTTGTTGCAGCAGCAATCATATTACCCAAAGACATCTGCCCAGACATATTATCAATAATTAATGACAGTAAGAAAGTTAGCCCTAAAAAAAGGAAATTGATTTATCAATATTTAATTCAAAACACTGATTACTGTATAGCTGAGGCTAGCGTAGAAGAAATCGATAAGATAAACATATTACAAGCCAGCCTACTCGCCATGAAAAGATCTATCTTAGGCTTAAAATCAGCACCTGATATTGCCTTGATTGATGGAAATAAAGAGCCTGATATAAATATACAATGCAAAACTGTTATCAAAGGTGATCAAAAATCATTATCGATTGCAGCTGCATCAATCATTGCAAAAGAGTATAGAGATAATTTAATGGCTGAGCTTGCAAAAGAATATAATATGTATGGTTGGGAGAAGAATGCAGGCTACGGTACTAAATTACACAAGCTCGGAATAGAGAAACACGGCATCACCGTACATCACCGCACATCTTTTAAGCCAATATATGAGCTAATTAATCTAAATTATTGACTCCATTGAATATTATTTTTTATTTTTTTGTTGACGTGAGTCCAAAAATGATTCATGATTCTATTATAAAGTAAAAAATAACACATCAAGGAACAATCCATCATGTCATTAAAAACTGAAAACAAAACAAATATAAGCTTACCAAGAAATAAGATTTTAATTGGTGATAGCATCAAGTTAATGAATAGCTTGCCTGCAAGATCTGTTGACCTTGTATTTGCTGATCCTCCATATAATTTACAACTTGGTGGAGACTTACACCGTCCGAATGAAACAAAAGTTTCAGGAGTAGTTGAAGATTGGGATAAATTCGATAGCTTGGCAGAATATGATAGATTTACCAATGAATGGCTAACTGCTGCAAGGCGTATTTTAAAAGATGATGGAGCAATTTGGGTGATCGGAAGCTATCATAATGTATTTAGAATGGGTGCAAGTTTACAAGATTTAGATTTCTGGATTTTAAATGATGTAATTTGGAACAAAACAAATCCAATGCCTAATTTCAGAGGTAGAAGATTTACAAATGCACATGAAACATTAATCTGGGCTGCAAAATCAGAAAAATCAAAATATAAATTTAACTATGATGCAATGAAAGCATTAAATGATGATTTACAAATGCGCAGTGATTGGACAATGCCAATTTGTAGCGGTAAAGAACGCTTGAAAGGTGAAGATGGTAAGAAAGCTCATCCAACCCAAAAGCCAGAAGCCCTACTATACCGCGTTATATTATCTTCAACTGATCAAGGTGATGTTGTTGTTGACCCATTCTTTGGTACAGGTACAACAGGTGCAGTTGCCAAAAAACTAGGCCGTGACTTTATCGGTATGGATAAAGATAAAGAATATGCAAGACATGCACAGAATAGAATTGATAGCATCACTAGAAATGATGACAGCAGCCTTGTCGATACACCAACAAAAAGATCACAACCAAGAATTCCTTTCGGTCAATTAATTGAACGTGGATTATTGGAGCCAGGAACAGTTCTACATAATAGCAATAAAAGATTTTCTGCTAGAGTACGTGTAGATGGAAATTTAATTGCCAGAGATAATACAGGCCAAATAAGAGGTTCGATCCATAAGGTAGGTGCAAGCTTACAAGGATTGCCTTCTTGTAACGGTTGGACATTCTGGCATTTTGAGAATAACGGACAAAGCTTGCCAATTGATATGCTACGTCAAGAAATCCGTGACCAAATTTTGCCTCCGCAGCAAAATTAGAGGCTGATACAGCCTCTATATTTTAAGAGTATTAATTACTTTTAAAACTTCGATGAAAAACTTAAAAACCTAAGAGGATATAAATTTCCTCTTAGGTTTTCTTTATAATTATCTTTAATTTAAAAGGCGTATTATTTTCTTTTACGTCTATTAATTTTTTTAGCAACGCCATCATGGCTACCTATATGCATCGTTAGCTCTTGATCAGCAAAAAAATCTACTGCCTCTACTGAACCCGATAATAAAGCCTTCTTTCTTACGTCTTCTCCACCATCTATATCTATAACTTTATCTAACTTAATTCTAAATCTTATATAAATAGTCCTATCTAAATTGTTTTTTTCTTCTAAATAGTCAACTAACTGAACTGATTTATCTCTAGATAAATAGATACTTTTTACTGTCATTGGCTTGTCTATATTTACCGAGTAGAAATAAGCATAGCTCTTCAAATGACCTACATGCCCACAGCTGGGAACATTATAAACTTGCTCATATATATACATTGATCCGACTTTATCAAGCATGCTTTCTTTAGTTAAAGGAAAATACCCTTCTTCAAAATTATATCTTTCTAAATTAACTTCTCCAACAACCTGATAATATCTGTGGAAGCTATTATTTGCATTTTGGACATCTTCTCTAATTGCTCTTCTTACTTTTACCCAAGAGAAATCATCAAGGAATTCTTGCTTATATAAATCACAATAAATTATTCTGGCATAATCATCTATTACTGCATTATCTAATATATTAACTCCTGAAAGCATCGTGATAGTCTTAGAAAGATTCTTAAAGCTTGGATTTGCGTAGCCATTTCCGGATTCTGATAAAGTTATTTTAGAAAAGCCAAACATAAAAAGAATCATAGATATAAATAAGATATTAAGATTATACTTCATAATAGCGATTTAACCCCTTGTTTTTAAATAATTAATCGACATAAAAGTCATAAAGTAACCCTTATTACTTTTATTATAGCATCTATAATTTAATTTTTTATAATTTTATTCAATTCATAATAGTTTTTTAGATAAGCTTAAGTTAAGTTAAATTAAAAAATCACTATATAAAAACTGATTTTACTTGGAAGTTTCTATAG
>CALDHH010000183.1 GCA_937941575.1 uncultured Alphaproteobacteria bacterium
GCAATCTGACCAGATTTTAAAATTGCATAGACGTAGATTCCTTGACCTTTAATATCATGTGGAAATCCAACAACTGCGGATTCTGTAACGGATGGGTGTAGATTTAGAGCATCTTCAATCTCGGCCGTGCCAAATCTATGCCCTGATACATTTATAACATCATCTACTCTACCAGTTATTCTATAACCATTATCATCTCTTTTAGCGCCATCTCCCGTGCAATACATTCCTTTGAATGTGGAGAAATAAGTTTGAATGAAACGTTCATGATCACCATATACTGATCGCATTTGCCCTGGCCAGCTATCGGTTATAACTAAATTACCTTCAGCATGATCATCTTCTAATAAATTACCATCATTATCAACAAGGGCTGGTTTAATTCCAAAAAATGGAGTTGATGCATAAGCAGGTTTAACATTATCAAATCCAGGTAGGGGGGAGATTAATATTCCACCAGTTTCCGTCTGCCACCAAGTATCCACAATCGGGCATTGTTTTTGACCAATCTCATCATGATACCACATCCATGCTTCTTCATTTATTGGCTCACCAACACTTCCCAATACTCGAAGAGATTTTCTGGAAGTGGTTTTTAAATATTCATCACCCATTTTTTCCAATGCTCTAATCGCAGTTGGGGCAGTGTAGAATATATTTACATTATGCTTATCAATCACCTGCCAAAAACGACTACAATCTGGATAGCTCGGCACGCCTTCAAATACAAGAGTAGTTGCACCATTGGCAAGTGGTCCATAGACAATATAACTATGCCCAGTAACCCAACCAACATCGGCAGTACACCAATAAATATCCCCATCTTTATAATCAAAAATATGTTCATGGGTCATTGATGCATAGACCATATAACCACCTGTTGTATGCAATACTCCCTTTGGCTGCCCAGTTGATCCAGATGTATATAATATAAATAATGGATCCTCAGCATTCATCTCCGTTGGTGGGCAGATTGCAGGCTCTTTTGCACAGGATTCTTCAAAACATATATCTCTATCTCCATTCCAATTCACATCTGTATCAGTTCTTTTAAAAACAAATACAGTATGTACGTTATCTAAATCTTTAATTGCTTCATCAACATTTGCTTTTAGGGGAACTGATTTGCCAGCACGTACACCTTCATTAGCCGTGATAACTATATTTGATTTGCAATTGATAATACGATCTTTTAATGCTTTTGGAGAAAACCCGCCAAATACAACGGAATGGATTGCCCCAATTCTGGCACAAGCCAACATTGAATATACTGCTTCCACCACCATCGGCATATAGATTGTGACTACATCGCCTTTTTTAACTCCACGAGATTTCAAAGCATTAGCAAATTTACAAACTTCATCATGTAATTCTTGGTAAGTTATATGTTTGGAATCTTCTGGATTGTCACCTTCCCAAATTAAAGCGGTTTTATCTGCTTTTAACGGTAAATGTCGATCGATACAATTATATGATGCGTTTAATGTCCCATCATAATACCATTTAATACTTACATCACCTTCATAATTTACATCTTTTACCTTTGTATATGGCTTTACCCAGTCAATTCTTTTACCTTGTTCGGCCCAAAATTCTTCGTTATTTTCAATTGAGTATTGGTATAATTCTGCATATTCATCTCTATTCATCATATTAGAATTATTGTATGAGGCATTGATTGCATGGGCGTTTGACATGATAGATTCCTTATTCTTTTTTAGATATATTTATAAATATTATAGATATTTACCAATATAATCAATTTTTTACTTACAGCAAAAAGTAAGTTATTTAGAATTTCTTATAGAAAAATTATTAATTGAATAATATACTATAGCGAATAGTTGTTTTGTTATTATGGAGAAAAACGTTTTGTTAGCAGGTGATCAAAAAGATATTACTCATCCGATAACTTTAGCAGTTAGATCAAATGACGTTAAAAAACTGCATGGAATAATAGAAGTTGATGAGGATTCAGTTAAAGCACTGGAAGTGTCATGTATCTGGGGTAAAGGCCTAATTACAAGATATTTGGTTGAAGTCCGAGAAGTTGATGTTAATGCCAATAAAGGGCAAGCTTTAATAAATTCATCGCATAATGGCCATATAAAAATGACCCAATATTTAATCGATCATGGTGCCGATCCAGAAGTTCAAAATAACCGTCCATTAATGCGCGCAGCAAGAGCAGCTAGAGGTTGGGTTATCAAAACTCTAATCAAAGCAGGCGTTGATCCGCAAGCAGAAGATAATCAAGCAGTTATTGAAGCATGCGAACATGGTACTGCATTTAGGACTTTGAAAATTTTAATTAACAACGGTGCTGATATTACCATTCAAGATAATAAAGCGTTGAATATCTCGGTTAGTAAAGCGGCGCAGGCAAATCAAGAAACCGTTGCTTTATATACTTTAATGGTTAGGATATTATTAGAGAATGGAGCAGATCCAAGTCAAATCACCGATGATGTCTTGGAATTAGTAAGGCAAACTAAACATCCAAAATTAGTCGAACAATTAAGCAAATTTGGTTTACAAGTTTAATCCAACCTTAATAAGAATAATAAGAATAAGAATAAGAATAATAAGAATAAGAATAAAAAGATTAAGGATATATAATGAATAATCAGAATGGTTTTACCCTTGTCGAATTGGCAATAGTCATGACAATAATTGGTCTTTTAATTGGCGGTATATTAAAGGGGCAGGAATTAATGGAGAATGCGAGAGTAACTTCAACAATTTCTCAAATCGATGCATATAAAGCATCTACCACTTCATTCTATGACATGTATAGCGCCATTCCTGGTGACATGGTAACTGCAAGCAATAGATTAGCAAATTGTAATGCAGCTAGTTTTTGCACTAATGGTGATGGTAATTCAATTATTGGTACTGATGGCATAAGTGGTTGGGCTATTCAAACTGGAAATGCCTCGCCTGCGGTTGAAACATCGATGTTTTGGAAACATATGGCTTTGGCAAATTTAATATCTGGTATCGCACCAAGCGGCGATCCGGCCAATCCAGAATGGGGTGCAACCCATCCAATAAGTAAGATATCAGGTGGTTTCCAAGCATTATATTGGAATGGTAGTTATAATGCTGGCCTAACTGGTACTTGGGTTAGAATGCAAACTCCAATGATTGGGGCATCATCAAATGTTGGGGCTGGGCTTAACCCATTATCCCCTGCCAGAGCATCTCAAATAGACAGAAAAATCGATGACGGAAAACCTCAAACTGGGTTTGTAAATGGCGAAGGAACCGGCTGCGGCACAGGGTATAGTGCAAGTTTAGCCGGTATTTATTCCGAGACTATAACTCGCAAAAACTGCGTTATGTTTTTCTATTTAAGGTAGCTCTTATATAATATTAGCTTAAAATTAATTAAGACTCGCTCTGAGTAAGTGGTCGGGTCATTAAATCTTCGACAGTTTCGGCGATGGTTGTATCGCTATGTAGTGTATCGTTGATTGCTTGACAGATTGGCATATTGACTGCTTGTTTTTTGGCAAATTCTAATACTGCCGTGGCAGTTGCAACGCCTTCGACAACAGAGTTTCTATTCTCCATGATGCTTTCCAAAGTTTTACCTTGGCCAAGCATGAAGCCTAATTGATAATTTCTAGATAATGAAGAATTACAGGTTAGGGTTAAATCACCCATTCCAGATAACCCCAAAAATGTCTCTGGTTTAGCACCTAAGGCCTTACCCATTCTTTTCATTTCAGCCATACCGCGAGTCATTATTGCGGCTTTGGCATTTTCACCTAATTGGCTACCTGCGACTATTCCACAGGCGATGGCGATTACATTTTTAATTGCACCACCAATTTCAGCCCCGATTGGATCGGATATAACATATGGTCTGAAAGTTTTACCACCTAATGCTTTGGCAAGATCATTACCTGCATTGGTATTTAATGTTGCAAGAGCAGTTGCAGCCGGTAATCCTTTGGCGATTTCGGACGCAAAATTTGGACCAGATAAAACAATATAAGGATTATCTGGGAAAAGCTCTTTGACTACTTGTGACATTAATAATCCAGTATTTAACTCGATCCCTTTTGAACATAGTACCAAAGGTACATCTTCTGGAATCAAACCAATTAAGTCTTTTACTATCATTCTAGTATGTTGTACTGGCACAACGAACATAATCGCATCAGCATCTTTAACTGCAAGTTCTAGATCATTAGTTGCTGATATATTTTTCTCTAATGGGGTATTTGGCAGATATTTACCATTTACTTTATCTTGATTGATACTGTCGGCCAAAGCTTTGCTTCTTGACCAGATTTTTACATTTCTGCCTGCTCTTGCAGCAACTTGTGCTAAGGCTGTTCCCCATGCACCTGCTCCGATTACACTAATATTTTCCATGTTACACCATTTTTTTGTTATTATTTTTATTGATTAACTATTTAATTATCAGGATCTAAAGGCCATCTTGGGCGAGCTTTAAAGTCGAGTTCATCGCTTATTCCAATTGAAAAACGCTCTATTCCTGCCCATGCTATCATAACTGCATTATCTCCACAATATCTTATTGGTGGGGCAGAAAATAGCATGTCATTATCAGTGCTAAGATCTTGTAATGCTTGTCTTATTAGCTTGTTTGCGGCAACGCCACCAGAGACAACAAGATGGCTTTTTTGATCCATTCCATATATTTCTTTGAATATATTTATGGCGTTTTGGGTTCTATTTTGTAAGACTTTATTTAAAGTATGTTGGAATGCCGCGCAGAGGTCAATGGCTTCATTCATCGGAACATCATCGCCAAATTTTTCAATATGGAGTCTAACCGCTGTTTTTAAACCAGAGAATGAAAAATCAGCCCCATCTCGACCCATCAAGGGTTTTGGTAATGGAAATTTTTTGGTAGCGGCTTTGATATCTTGGCATTGTTCGGCCAGCTTTTCGATCTTTGGTCCACCGGGGTAACCTAGTCCTAATAGTTTTGCAGTTTTATCAAACGCTTCGCCTAATGCATCATCTAAGGTTGAGCCTAGTTTTTTATATTTACCAACGCCTTCAACTGCCAATATCTGACTATGGCCACCGGATAATAATAATAATAAATAAGGGAATTTTACGTCATCGGTTAATCTTGGGGTTAAGGCATGGCCTTCCAAATGATTAACTGCGATACATGGTAGATTATGGGATGCGCAGATTGCTTTTGCGGTCATCACACCAACCATCACGCCACCAATTAGACCAGGTCCTGCGGTAACTGCAACAGCATCAAGATCAGCAAAATTCATATTAGCCGAGTTTAGAGTTTCTTTGACCATTTTATCGATATGTTCAAGATGGGCTCTGGCTGCAACTTCTGGAACTACGCCGCCATAAATACTATGCTCTGACTGGCTAAGCACAAATTCAGATTTTATTTCTTTTTTATCATTTACGATGGCAACCGCAGTTTCATCGCAACTTGTTTCAATTCCGAGTATATTCATATTGTATTTATAATTACATCAATAAAAAAAGTCTAAAGATTTTTTGCTTTATTTTATCTGTAAAAAATTCTACAAATTAATAATATAAATTCAGGGAATAATTATAATGAAAACTAATATCAAAATAGGCACAAGAAGAAGCCCGCTTGCACTTATCCAAGCTGATATGGTTAAATCAGCTTTAAAGCGAGCTTATCCACATTTACGTGAAGCAGGTCGGGTTGAGATTGTTGAGATTGTAACGACTGGTGATAAAACCCAAGCCAGAGGGGTTTCACTGATGGAATTTGGTGGTAAAGGGGCTTTTACCAAAGAGATCGAAGAGAAATTAATGGATGGCTCGATTGATATTGCAGTTCATTCAATGAAAGATATGCCGACCACTCTGCCAAATGGTTTGGTTATTCAATGTGTTTTACCAAGAGATGATCCAAGAGATGCTTTTTTCTCAAATAAAGCCAAATATCTTGATGATCTGCCAATGGGTGCGGTGCTTGGAACGGCTAGTTTAAGGCGAAAATCAATCGTCCTATCCAGAAGACCAGATATAAAAGTGCAATTATTACGTGGTAATGTCGCAACTAGGCTCCAGAAATTGGAAGATGGCGAATTTGATGCAACTTTACTTGCGATGGCTGGAATTAATCGACTTGGGATGCAGGATAAGGTTACTTCAATAATTGAAACATCAATCATGCTACCCGCAACTGCTCAAGGGGTGGTTGGGATAGAATCTAGAGCTGATGCCCATGATGTTAATTCAATGTTAGCCACAATAAATTGTCCAAATACTTTCCTTTGTGTCGCAGCGGAGCGAGAATTTTTAAGGGTATTAGATGGTTCTTGTAAAACCCCAATTGCATCAATGGCGGATTTCCCAGAGATGGAAGTTGGTAAAATGCGATTGCGTGGTTTTGTATCAAGACCAGATGGTACAGATACAAGATTGGAAATTAAACGCCAAGATGTAACGACTATCTTTGATGCGATTGATCTTGGTAATCATTTAGGTAATGTAATTAAAAAAGATTTGCCTGCTGATTTTTTTCAGGAATAAATATTATACTGGGAAATATTCGTTAAAATGCAAATCATAATAACCAGACCGCATTTATCTGCATTACAAACAAAAAGTGAGCTGGATAATCTCGGCTTTGATACAATAATAGCACCAATGTTGGAGATATTAGAGCTTGGCTTTGATAAGAATATTAGTCTTGCTGAATATGATTTAATTATATTCTCTAGTCAGGAAGCGGCAAAAATATTTGTAAGCTATTATGATTGCTCAAATATCGAAATCTATGCTGTCGGTGATAAAAGCAAGATAATTTTATTAGAAAATAATTGCAAATCTGTAACTTCAATATCGGGCAATATCCAAAATCTAAAATCTGTATTAAAAGAAAAATTTCAAGGCAAAAAAATATTATACCCGTGTGGAGAAGATATTAGTGATGATTTTTCTGATGCAAATCTAAATATCAAATTACTTAAAATATATAAAGCCGAATATATAAATAAATTTGATTTAAACGTAATAGATGTATTGAAGAACAAAGATCAGAAATTGGTTATATTTTTATCAAGGCGTACGGCAAAGAATTTCATTAATTTAATGGACAAATATGGTTATGTTGCTAATATAAAAGACATTACTGCAATTTGCCTATCGGATAGGATAAAAGATAGGATATCAGAGCTTAACTGGCATGAATTAATAGTTGCTGATCGGCCAGATTTTCCTGCTGTGATAGATGTTTTAAATAAAAAGGTTTTTAAATGACAAATAATAAAATAGAAGTTCTAAGTATAATTGAAAAATTCGGTGGAATAAGACCTCTGGCTTCTAAATTAGGAATTACTGCAAGTACGGTTCAGGGTTGGAAAAAAAGAAATGCTATTCCTGATGCTAGGTTAAAAGCAATCAAGAAAATTGCCAAAAAGGAAGGCATTGATTTACTAAGTAATGATGCTGTAACTGCACCAAAGAAACCTGTAGAAAAATCCGTTAAGACTGATATTAAAACTGAGGCTAAATCTGAAAAGAAGGTCGTGGATAATGTTGAAAATTTAAAAGAACGTAGTGGTCAAGATCGCCGTCAAAATGATAGACGTAGCGGAAGCAGACGTGAGACAGATCATTCAGTTAATTCTAAAAAACAACAAAATCAAATGAAAAGAGATTTCTTAGTTAGAACTGGTATTTCATTCGCATTCGTATTTATCCTGATGTCTTTGGCTGGGGTTGCATTGATGCTACCTGAATATATATCTTCCAAAAATAGAGCTGAAAAAGTTAAAAGCTTAGAAGCTAGATTAATTAGCATGGATGAAAGATTAGAAGAATTTAAAAAGCAAAAACCAGCAGGTGTTGATAAAAGCTTTATGAGTAAGATTAATAAATTAACGGAGCAAGCTCAGAATAGTCAATCTGCAGGCGAATTAAAAGCTAGATTAGCAAGATTAGAGAAAACTATCTCATCAATTTCAACCTTAGAAGGCAATGAAACAATTGCTTCTCTAAAAGGAATGTTGGAAGGCGTACAGAGCGATTTAAGCTCTCTTGGGGAAACGGTTCAACAAACTAGCGTTACTAAAAATGATGTATTGGCAACTGCGATGTTATTTGGTCTTGGTCAATTTAGAGATAGTTTAGGTAGAGAAGCACCATTCCAACAAGATCTTGCAATGATGAATAAATTCTTTGGTAGTGACCCTGAATTAGCAGAATCTTTAAGCAGATTAAGCCCATATGCAGAAAAAGGATTGATGACTAAAAAAGCTTTAAGTGATCAATTCACTGGCTTGGCAACAGATATCGTAAAAGCAAAGATAGATGGTCAAGATCTATCATTAAAAGAGAAGGTTTTATCAAGATTGGATAATGCTGTATCCGTACGTAAGCAAGGTGAAGTACAAGGCGAAGATACGAAAGCGATCGTGGCTAGGGCTCAATATCACATCGATAAAGGTAATATGAATCAAGCAGTTAAAGAATTAGAATCTTTAAATGGTAATGCTGCAAATGTTGCAACTCCTTGGATTAATAATGCAAAAGGTAGGCTAACTGCTGATAGTTTATTATCCAGATTATCAAGCAAAGTTTTATCAGATGTAACATCGGGCAATATGTCGATGGGTGGGATTGAGAGAATGATAAAAAAGAGCATTAGATCAACTCCGCTTGGCATTAAAGGTCAAAGTAACTCTTTTCCAGCTCAATAATTTAATAATAGAAGGCAAATAATATAATGATAAGAGCAATATGGTTTTTAATAAAATTATCAGTAGTGATTTATGCAGTTGCATGGCTAGCCCAAAGACCGGGTAGTGTTGAGATTGTATGGCAGGATTACATTATCCAAACATCGGTTGGAATAATGTTGGCATCATTATTGGTAATAACATTGGTAACCGCCTTTGCTTATCGGATGTGGCGAGCTTTTGTTACAATGCCTAAATCTTTAAGACAATATAGAAATAATTCAGCCAAAGAAAAAGGTTATCTTGCAGTTACAAGAGGTCTGGTTGCAATTGCATCTGGTGATAATGGTGCGGCTGCTAAACAGGCTAGAAAAGCCAAAGCTTTACTGCCTGATACAAGTTTAACCAAATTATTATCGGCTCAATCTTCATTAATGAATGGTGATACTGCGAATGCTAATTTAGAATTTACTGAATTATTAGAAGATAAGAATGCAGCATTTTTTGGAATTCGTGGTCTATTAAATCAGTCTATGCAAGATGGTGACAATGCTCAATCTTTGAAATTAATTAGAAAAGCTGAAGCTCTACAACCAAAAAGAGATTGGGTAATCCAAACTTTATTTGATATGGAGACTAGAAATAAAGATTGGGATAGATCAGAGATTACTTTGGCAAAATTAATGCGGATGAGTTTACTTGATCGTGAAATAGGGCGCCATTATCGCCAAGCCATTTTATTGGCAAGATCAGATGATGCTTATTTAAAAGGTATTCCGCATGCGGCAATTACTTTTGCCAAAAAATCATTCTCACTTGATAATGGATTTATTCCAGCTGCAATTAGATTGGCAAGATTACAAGATGAATCAAATAAAAGAAGAGCTTCGGTTAGAACAATTGAAAAAGCTTGGTCAAAAAATCCGCATCCAACATTGGTAGAAGTTTGGAACATCTTAGCCCCGATTAAAAAATCTAGCACTGTTGAAGCAGAGTTATTGGCAGAATATGAATGGATTGCAAGACTTGCTAAAAATTCACCAAACCATATCGAAAGTAATAAAATCCTTGGTAGAGCTGCATTAAAATGCGGTAAATGGGAAATTGCTCGTGAGAATATGCGCCTTGCAGAAGATTATATTGGACTTGCGAAATTAGAGCGTGAGCAAAATGATGATGAAGCAAGAGCCAGAGAATGGATGGAGCTTGCAGTTGAAAATAATTCAAAACAAGCTTGGGTTTGTCAGGAATGTAGTTCTTTTGCCAAAGACTGGTCGAGCCTATGTTACGCTTGTGGAGTATTTGGAAAATATCAATGGTTAAATATTGATGATCATATCAGTAATCAAAATATGATTGCTAGTAATTATAATAGAGAATTTATTAGCCCGCCGAATGTTGGTTAATTAAGTAAGTAAGTGAGTTTAAATTTTAAAGCCAGATATTCTGTTTATTTTTTTGGCTTTAATGGCTTCTTTCTTTAAAGAATCGGCTCTAGTCTCAGATTGTATTTCTAGTTTTCGTTCTGCTTTTCGTTCCGCTATTTCAATTCTAGATTTTAGATAGTTTACCATCTCTATTCTATTCTCATTTTTATCTAGTATTTCAATAAGGGTAAAACCAAATTTATTCTTATTCATTATATCGGCACCATTATCTAATAATAATTCAACTACTTCAAATTTATTGGCGTAAGCTGCCTCCATTAATGCTGATGTAGAATTAGCATTAGTTTTATTTATATCTGCATTTTTAGATATTAAAAATCTAGCTTCTTCAACATAACCTAATCTACTGCTTGTAATTAAAGCTGTTTCACCGCCTTTTAAACTGACCTCATCAATATCTGCCCCATGTGAAATCAATAGTTTCATTGCATCAAGGCTTTTAAATATTGCAGCATAAGATAAGGGTAATATTGTGTTTGAATCATAATCAAGATCATTAATATCAAAATCTTTTTTTGTTAGAATTTTTTCTAGCTTATATAAATCATTATATTTTATGCAATGATTTATAGCTCTTTTAATATTTTGCTTTTCTAAATTATTCATTGCTTAATAAACCTTTATATTTTAAATCCCGATATTCTTTTTATCTTTCTGCCTTTGATTATTTCTTTCTTTGAAGAATTATATGCAATTTCTGATTTCATGGCTAGATCTCTAATCTTGAATTGTATGAATTTTACCATATCAACTCTATCTTTCCTTTTCTCTAAC
>CALDHH010000184.1 GCA_937941575.1 uncultured Alphaproteobacteria bacterium
AGAAAAATTTCATAATTTTATGCAGAATAGTCGATCAGGTTTAACAGCTCAAACTGATAAGATTGAAGCTTTAAAAGCGGAGATGTTGGATATTATTTCTGCCGATGATTTTAACGATCAAGAATATCAAAATAATTTAAATGAAATGTCAGATTCTCAAAAAGAGCTGCACAATAAAATATCAATTAATTTCAAAGATTTTTTATCTGAATTATCAGTTGCTGAAAAGAAAGAAATAATTTCTGAGCTAAAAAGGCATCCAAAAAGAAGGCCGCCATCATATCATCGTCCAAGATAGTTTTTCCTTTCTGTATGTGTACGCTTTTAAAATTATCTATTTACTAGAAATATGCTCTTTTCTAAAATAATCATTTATTATCCAAATACCAATAGAGGCAATTACGCAAGAAACGTAAAAAATATTAATGCCAATAAAATAAGATAATAAAGCATATAATGGTAAAACTAGTAATTCACCAAAACAGAGTGCCATCTGCCAACCCGTGCCAAAAAGCATAATGTTATTTGGGTAATTGCTACGTATATGGGTATGTATTCCAGAGCGAAAGGCAGAACCATAGATATTTAAAACTGTTTTATGTAGGGACTCAGCAAGGAATATTGTGAATGGGGTTTTGGCTAGAAATATATAAAAGCTCATGGCAAGTGGGTGGGAAATTGTAGAGAAACGGATGGCTTTAGACACTCCTAATTTATCGGTATAATGTCCAGCAATTAATGTAAGTATCTTTTCTCCAACAAATGCAATGGCAATAAGATATCCCAAGACATCCATCTTACCAATGATGCTATAGATGAATATTGGTACCATAACCGCCCTTACAATAATGACTAATTGCTCGCCAAAAAACGGCTTCCATAATGGCTTGAATTTATCATCTATTAGGAACTTATATATATCGACTGGTTTGATCTCTAGGTTTTGTTTGTTTTTATCTTGCATCCATATAAATGGTAGGACTGATAATGCAGATGCAATGCTTGCGAATATTAAAACGCTGTTAAAGCCAAATTTGGATAGTAATAAGCCAACTGTTACTGCACCCACAACTTTACCAAGTGATCCGAATACTAAACCTAAGCTAATCTGTTTCGTTCGGTTTTTATTCTCATCTATATATAATGCTTCCAAAACATCCAAGAAAGGGTAATAGATCGCACCCCCAATTGCTGCCAAGAGTAGGGAGGAGAAACCGATGATTAAATTCTGTTCTGAAAACGAAATGCCAATGAAGAATAAAATAAGAAATAATGCTGATACAAATTGAGCTTTTATTAATCCAATTTTATTTAAAAATGCCAAGCCAAATGGGCAGAGCAATCCACGTATACCAAATTCTAAACCGTAAAATAAAAGTACGAAATGGAGTGGCATTCCAAGTTTAAGGAAATAAGCACCAGTGAATATATACATCGCAGCAGTTACAATATTATGCAGAAAGTGATGTGCATAGATAAGAGGATAGTTACGGTTTTGAAAGTAATTTTTTTTAATTGTTTTGAGCATGGGGATATATTAGCGATTATCTTAAAGTTTACAATTGTAAATTATGTTGCTAGATGCCTGTTTTATAATAACGCCACAATTGCAATATAACGCCCCATTTTACCGATAGTAACAAGCATTATAAATATTAGGATATTTGTACGAAATACGCCTGCTACAACAGTCATCGGGTCACCAATTATTGGCACCCATGCGAATAAGAGCGTCCATATACCAAATTTTTTATATAGTTTTTCTGCTTTGCTAAGGCTTTCTTTTTTAACAGGGAACCATTTTTTATCTTGAAAAAACAGGATATATCTTCCCATTAACCAGTTAAGAATTGATCCCAAAACATTACCCAGAGTGGCAATTAAAACCAATAATATTGGGCTATATTCTCCTGTTAAATGCAGGCTTGCCAGCACCGCCTCGGATTGAGCGGGGAGAATTGTTGCCGCCAAAAAAGCCGAGCTAAATAATATCAAAAGATCGATGATTGAATTAAACAAATTTTACTCTTTTAATTTCTAATAAAAAAGAGAGCATAATGGATATTAAGACGAAAAGGAAATTATCTTTATCATGATTACTTCAATATTTGTACTCCATAAGCTAGCGATGTATATACGGATAAATAAGTGTCATTAATATAAAAAATATTGGTATTATTATTGATCCAATTATTATTCCTTTATCTAACCAGCTCACCTTTATTTCTTTTCCAATAAAACCGACTCTTATTTTATGATATTGGTACCAGATAATTTTCCACCAACCGTGATAAATTACTGCATAGATCAAGGCTAATAAGTAAGCACTATTATACCTCTTTTCTTCAACTGTAATATCATAGCATTCAGCTTTGAAAATATCTGTTTGAGATGGGTTTGGTATATTATAAGTGCTTTTTATAAAAGGTGCATTTCTTATATCTATTGAAAGATTGGAACTTAAATTAACAATGAAACAGGCAATAAAAATAGCCATTATTGTATGTGTAATTCTTATGCTCGTTTTATATTCTGGCTCAATTGAAAATATAATTATTGGTGTAGATATTAACCAAAACCAATTCCAAGAGTTAATCTGTCCATACCAAGGGCGATTTTCTAAAATACCATGACATGTATAATTAGCAATATAGCTGTTAGGAAATAATTTGCGTGCTTCATTAACAATTGGAAGTATTTCAAATATTAGAACTGTTATTAATAACGTGAATATTATTAAAGCGGTTTTACTAAATAGGATATTTTTTAATAATAAACGCAAGATATAGCTAGTTTCTCTTTATGCTCTTTAAAATATATAAATAATAATTAAAATGAATTCGATTACTTTATCACTTTTTTACAATTGCTTCAATATGTGTAACCCATGAACCAGAAATTTTATAGGCTTCTGAAAATGGAAGGTCAAGAACTCCTATAATGATTTAAATAATTTTAGTTCAAATTTTACGCATAAAAAACCGCCAAAGGGCGGTTGAGGTTTAATGCAGATACTTTTGTTAAGTAGAAAGTTTTTTTCGTTGCTTTTAATTATTATTCTTATGTTTTTGTCTTTTTTTTATAAACAGGTAACCAAATACAAATAGCAATAAAATTAAAGCAATAAGAATATATGGGGTGCTATATGTGAACACAGATAATGTAAATAAGATTAGAGTGGCAAAGTATTTTATAGGTTCTAATATTTTTTCTGTATTTTGTTCTGGATCTTCCCAAAATGGAGAAGGAGGGGTTTTTTGAAAGCTTATCTTTCTTTTAATCCATTCCATAAATATTAGGTCATTACTATTTTTTGTATAATTAAATTCGGGTAAGTTTTTATCTAATAAAAGCTTATTGAATTCCTCTAAATTATAATTGCTATCACAATCTTTTTTTGCTTCATCATAGTTGCAAATAAAATATGTATATTTATCGCTGGCTAATCCAATATCTCTTTTGCCGTAGACAAAGTCTTTGTAGATTTTTAATTCTGTAATATATGTGTCAATGATAACATCATTATTATTATCGTAAATATATCCTTCTTTATAAGTAAGTGTATTTTTCAAAGGTACAGATATATCCTTTGGTATAATATATCGAGATGAATAATATAAACAAAGTAAGGAAATATAGATTACAGAAAATATTAATGTTACTACGGAAATATATATTGATATTTTCTTGATTTTGGACATTGAATTATATACTCATTATTTTTTAATAACGGCTTCTATTTTTGTTCTCCATCTATCCACTATACGATATGGGGTTGATAAAGGAAGGTCATATTCACCTATGCCATCATTTTCTTTAATAATATTCATGAAGCCTTCTTTTGTAAAATTATTTTTTCTTCGCCTCCTTCTACGTAGATCATGCCCTAGGCTTAAAACATCAGTAAATACATCATAGAATTTATAATTTATGCTTGCTCTTACATTCATATAATTACCTTTATCGGTTATTGTTACTGGACCACTTCCAGATACTGTTGCTCTACCCAGCTCATATATTCTGGCTTCAAAATCATAGCTTCTTGTAAAATAATAACTAAATGTTCCAATTCCATTTTCTTTAGCTTGGCTTATTAAATCTTTCTCTACTCTTTGGAATATGGAACCTTTACCATCTCCTTGATCATATGTTCTAGCATGATCAATTACATCTTGTAATAATCCCATAGAAGATAAAAGAACAGTTTCCCCTTTTCCAAAATAGTAAAAATTAATAAAATCGCTTCTTTGCCACTTTGGAGATTGATCTA
>CALDHH010000185.1 GCA_937941575.1 uncultured Alphaproteobacteria bacterium
TGCTGAATTACTTTGATGAAGAAAGTGATCAGAAATGTGGCAATTGTGATATCTGTATTAACCCACCGATTATGTTTGATGGCACTAATGCATCTCAAAAAGTAATGTCTTGTATTTATCGAACTGGGCAGATGTTTGGTGCTACCCATATAGTCGATGTGTTACTAGGCGCAGATAACGAGAAAATCAAAAAATTCCGGCATAGTGAGTTAAGCACCTATGGAATTGGTGAAGAACATAATAGAAAAGCTTGGATGTCGATAATTAGGCAGTTAATCTCTCTATCATATTTAGAAGTTGATATCCAAGGTCATGGCGGAATAAGATTATCAAATAAAGCTCGAGATATCTTAAAAGGCAAAAAAGAAGTTGAGCTTAGACATGATCCCGTTGCTTTATCAAGAACATCAAAGAAATCTAAGGGATCTGGGTCATCCATTGTTATTCAAAAACCAGAAGATAAGGAATTATTTGAACAATTGCGGGAATATAGAACCAAACTTGCCAAAGAACAATCCGTACCACCATATGTTATATTCCATGATGCCAGTTTATTAGAAATGGCGATCAACCGCCCTGCTAATATTTCTGAATTTGCTGATATATCTGGAGTTGGTGCAAGCAAGCTTGAAAGATATGCCGATCAATTCTTACAAATAATTCTTGCTGCTTAAATGATTTATTTGACAATACCTAAAAGTTATGGTAACTTATTAACCATATTTAAAAGATCATAATACATTTATTTGATAATATTATTACTGGGAGAAATAGATTGGCTAAATCAAGTTTTTTAAAAGGTACAGCATTGACTAGCTTAATTGCTGCAAGCACTGTTCTTGCAGGTTGTACAGATACGACAGAATTAAACGGAAGCATTAATATTAATAATGGCAATAACACATCTTCATGTGATCTTTTTGCTGATTCTTTTCAAGATGAAGCAACGGTAGTTAATGGTTACCAATTCGAAGAAGATGGTTATTATAAGTTCGAAGGCAATTTAATTATCCAAGGCGACGTAAATGCTAGATTTGTTACAATTGATGTAGAAGATGGTGATGTATATGCAACTGGTAATTTAGCAAGAGGCACTAGTATTTACAACAAAACCAACATAAGCGAGAATTGCTTTTACGGTGATTTATTTGATGACCGCCCAGAAGGCACTGTTGCCGGAATTAATGTTACAGGATATGTTGGCAGCGGATCTTATCTCCAAACCAATGGTAGTATTAATGTAGGTGGAGCAGCAAGAAGCGTTGAGATGGTTATAGGGCACAGCCAGACAATTACTATCAACGGCGTAGAACAAAGAAAAAATTCTCAATCAGGTTTTCAACCTCCAAAAACTCCATAAAATATAATTTATTATAATTCGATCTAGAATTAAGAATAGAATTTGTATAAGATTCCATATTGCCTATTTTACTATGGATCTTCTTCTATGAGCATATTATTCTACCTTATTTTAACTGCTGAAATATTTCTTATTTTATTTACTCTAAGCAGTTTTATTTATTCTGAAAATATTATAATTGAGCTATTATCGCATTTCTCTTTGCAATATTTATTCGCTGGAATTTTATCTTTTATATTTGTCTTATTTATCTTCGGCTTTAAAACTCCGCTTATTATTATTCCTATAATTACTATTTTAATTAACTTCACTTCCATATTTCCCTATTTACCGATGGGAAATAGTAGTGCAGAGAAGCCAGATTTAAAAATATTACAAGCCAATGTCTTTAAATATAACAAAATCACAACTCCATTAAAAAATAAAATTGAGGCTGAAGATCCCGATATAATTATAATTGATGAATTAACTTTAAAATGGGGGGAAAGCTTAGAATATCTAAAAGAAAAATACCCTTATCAAGTAGTCAGAGCTCAAGATGGTAGTTGGGGTATGGGGATTTATTCAAAATATGAGCTAAGCAATATTGATGATTCCGGGCTTAGCGATTTATATTCCATCAATACAATAATCTGTGATGTTAAATATAATGACAAATCTCTAAAGATAATCTCCATCCATCCACCACCACCGATGAAGCCAGAATTTATAAAACTTCGTAATCAACATTTTGACAATATAATTAAGATTACAAAAGATTATAATAATCCATTAATCGTTATCGGCGATATGAATGTTACCATGTATAACCCCGCTTTTAAAAGAATGCTAAAACAGGGTAATTTACAAACATCTAGGCTGAATAGAGGCATCAAAGGATCATGGCCAGTTAAATATCCAAGCTTTATGCGAATACCAATTGATCATTTACTTTATAATAAAAGAATCCAAGTCCTAGACTTCAAATTAGGCAAGGATATAAAAAGTGATCACCTACCCACAATTACAAATATAAGGATAAAATAATGGAATATACCGATCGTAGAGGAAATACAAAGACACCTAATGATAAATCAGTATTTGGAACTAGAAAAGGTGCATTTGCGATACTAAAAAACAAAGATAAAATCTTAATGGCCAGAGCCGAATATGCCATGGATGTAAATGAACTGCCTGGTGGTGGCATTGATGAAGGTGAGAATATCGAGCAAGCATTAGTTAGAGAATTACAAGAAGAGACCGGATTTACCATTGAGAACCAAGATAAATTAGATAATTTCCACCAAGAAATTGGCTTCTTTGCTGAGTTTGAAAAACCAGACGGATCTTTTTGGAAATATGATATGAATTTTTATCTAATTGATGCAAGTTCTTTAGACTACACCCATTTTAATGGAATTAAATTGAACCCAGAAGGTGGGGAGATTGAATGGATTGCAATTGATAATTTAAAAAATATTCAATTAATGGCAACCCATAAAAAGGCTATCAGTAGCTTATTAAAAATTGAGCTATAGAACATCCATATCAATACCAGATAATGCGCTATCTTCGTGATAGGCAAGAATTCTTGATATTCGACATCTATCCGCCTTGCCAGTCTCACATAGCGATATCATTCGCTCTAATTCTTCTTGTAGACCCGTTAGCCTTAACATCCTACTCTCAACTTCTTGTAAATTCTTTCTAGCGATAAATTCAACATGTCGATGAAACATATTATTATCTTCGCTAAGCTCAAGAAGCTCTTTGATAGATTCAAGTGGGAAGCCTAGCTCTCTGCCATGTTTTATAAAGGCTAATTTCTTAACATGGGCACCTGCATATGTTCTCTGATTACCCTCTGTCCTATGTGGTTTTGGCATTAATCCGATCTTCTCATAATAACGAATCGTCTCAATATTAACCCCTGTTGCTTTTGATAACTTTCCAATCGTAAAATTTCTACTCATTTTTACCTCTTTTTTTAACTTCCAAGCCATTGATTTACAACGGTATAATATATTAATTATAAAAAAAGTTAAAAAAACGTAACTTTTTCCTTGAACCTGTAGTGGCTACAGGTTCTATTATATAATTATAGATAGGGTTTTAAAAGTAAAAACGAAAAAATATACTTGATCATATATTATTTTACTGATTTTTCTCTAACTCCTCCTTCAAAGATACGGCCGAGAATTTTATTCTCGGCCTTTCTCTTTATGGGGCATAACCATCATCTTCTTTTACCGCTTGTGCAAATTCTTTTCTTGGAATTTCATAGCTTATCCAAATTAAACTAGCCAAAAGTAAGAATGCTGTCGCTTGGTGCATTGCAGCCAAGTAAATTGAAACTCCGCTTAATAATGTCAATATCCCAAGCCCAACTTGCGTAATCACCAGAGCTAACATCAACAGAAATAACTTCTTTAATTTAATCGATGGGTTAAAATATCTAGACTTCATATAAAGACCAACTATCACGAATAAAGTTATAATCGCCAATACTCTATGGGTAAATTGAACTCCAGCTGGACCATGAATGAAATTATCCCAGATTGGACGCATATCAAATAATTCAGATGGAAATGGATATTGCCCCATTAATGGAAAGCTATTATATAATAACCCTGCATCTAAACCAGCAACAAAAGCTCCCCATATAACTGTAATCGACACACAAAAGATTGATAAGTTAATATGAGTTTTCAATGGCGATAACTGGGCAGTATGAGCAGTTGGAACATAAGTTAATCTTAAAGCAGATCTAAGCATCAAACCAAATATTACAAATGCCAGACCTAGATGGGCTGCTAACCTGAAATGACTTACACTAGTATTATCTGCCAGACCGCTTGTTACCATGTACCAGCCCATAACCCCCTGCATTGCCCCCAAAAATAAAAAGAAGAAAATTGCAGGCAGATAGGTTTTTGGAATTTGTTTAGTAATTAAGAAATAAACCATTGGTACAAAATATATAATCCCAATTAGTCTACCAAAGACACGATGGAACCATTCCCAGAAGAATATATTTTTAAATTCATCGATGCTCATGCCCTTATTAACTTCGGTATATTGTGGGATTTCACGGTATAGATTAAAAACACGCAACCATTCTTCTTGATTTAATGGCGGGATAGCTCCCATAATCGGGCGCCATTCGACCATTGATAAACCAGAATCCGTTAATCTCGTTACCGCACCAATAACTGCCATTGCCAAAACTGCAAAACAGCAAATATAAAGCCATATAGCAACCGAGATATTATGATCAATATCTGGTATGTAATCCTTTGTATTATCGTTATTCAAAATACTTTCCTCTTTGCATCTTTATCTATATTCGAAGATAAATTATAGATAATTAACTAAACATGTAAATCGAAACTAATAATATAAAGCCCGAAAAGATATAATGCAAAATATTAGGATTAATTAAATGCGATGCTTTTGCTCCTAGTTTAGCAAAAATCATCGACATTGATGCCACCAATAAAACCGCCACAATATTCACATACCCAATTGAATAAGGCGGTAGATTATCAACATTCATTCCATTTATGATATAACTAAGCGTACCAAAAACTGCAATTACCACGCCCATTGATGACGCGGTGCCGACCGCTCTTTGCATCTGAACGCCTTTGAACCGCATTAAAGGTACGGCAACCAAAGCTCCACCAATTCCCATTATTGCCGATATCCCGCCAATAATTACGCCCAAGATAACTCCGATATAGTTTTT
This sequence comes from uncultured Alphaproteobacteria bacterium, assembly GCA_937941575.1. Classification (GTDB taxonomy): domain Bacteria; phylum Pseudomonadota; class Alphaproteobacteria; order Micavibrionales; family CSBR16-224; genus CALDHH01. The sequence goes on from CALDHH010000185.1 coordinate 5,088, forward strand.
CAGTTCTTTTTCTAATGCACCTTCTTTTTTCTTAAAGAAGAACATATAGCAAGCAATTAAAAGCGTGATTGAAGCAAATACATTCTTTAAATCACTACCTTCTAAACTAGCCGAGATATATGATCCCAATATCGTGCCCAAGATAATCCCGATGCTCCAGATTTTAAATATCTTTAAATCGACTGATTTTTTCTTGTAATGGGCAAGGGCGGATGAAGTGCCCGTGAATATTATCATCGCAAGCGAGCTTCCGATTGCAACATGCATTATCACATCATTATCATAGCCAAGCTTACTTAGGCAGAAATACAAACCAGGCACAGTAATTAAACCACCACCGATCCCAAGCAGACCTGCCAAAAATCCACCAATTATCCCAAGTCCCATCATCATTATTATAATGGGTATAAAAATTTCAAATTCCATTTATTTTTCACCAAATAGCTATATACTAAATATTACATATTTTTAACCGAGGTCTATAATGAATAAAAAAAGTTTAATCAACATCTTTGCCATCATCATAATATTGTTCTCTGGAGTATTGTTTTATCTGAAATATCAGAATTATACAATAAAGAACTCGGCAATTGCGGTGGTTAAACAAGCAATAGGGCTAGATATGGAGATTGGTGATATCGAATATGCTCCAATTTCAAAAACCGCAAAATTAAAAGATGTTACTTTGAAAAATTTAGGCGGATTTGATAATCCTGAGCTAATTAAAATTGCCCAAATTCGAATTAATGAAATAAAAAATGAAAAAGGCAATATATCATTTAATGAGTTTGAGATTAATGGCTTAAAAATGTATTTGGATGCTGATAAAAAAGGCAATCATAGCCTAACTTATCTATATAGATCTTTGAAAAACGACCTATCTAAAAATACTATTGATGATAAAGATAAGAATATTTCTATTAATAACTTAAACATTAGGAATATTACTATTAACCCAACGATATCAACCGCTAATGATATGCCTGAATCGACTGATATTAAGGATATTCTATTAACTAATATTGGTATTGAAGAGCCAATTAAAATGCATCATATGCTAAAAATAACTACGGTTTATACTATCGAACAATCAGCATTTAAAATTGGACAAGCCAAGATTAATCATGCGATTGAAGGGATGAAATCTAGGGCAAATGAAGCAAGTAGAATGCTAATCGAGCAAGGGCAAGCGGTTAAAGAAAAAACTGCTATATTCAGCGATAAATTCAAAACTGGCTTAGATAAATTTGGTAATAATTTTGAGAAAGCTTTTAAAAATCAAATGGAAACTGACCCATTGGGATTAAAGAAAATGGGCTTGGTAAAGGATGAAGCAAAATCTTCAACTTCAAACCAGCCAACAACTCCAAAAACAATAGAAGAGCTTAATCCACCAATCATCAAAGCGATTCCAGAGCTTGCTCCAGCTGTGCCAAACAATCATTAAAATCACCATTAAAATATAGACCAATTCCGCCTTGCTCATTCCATTTATCAATAGTGATCTGATTATCATCAATTAATATTGCATTTGGCTTGGCAAGTAATGGCTTATCTCGCTTTGAGCAAACGATTAAATCTTTTAAAGCCCATTTGCCTTTACCTGCAAATTTTACAACCCAATCGGCCTTACCGCTATGACAGTCTTTGCTCATAATTACTGCCGTTAGAAACCGCACTTTAGCAATTTTCTGTAACGCAGTATAAAATTCAAACGCTCCATCAAATACTGGAATGCTACCCCACCATTCACGATCCATCCGTGGATAATCCAGATTATCCAAACTTATGCCAGTATTCTCGGCATGACTCTCAAAATCCGCAATAACACCATCCAGATCGAGAAATATATTTATATCTTTATTCATAAAATAAAGACTATCCCGCCCATAAAAAATAAACAAATAAAAAAGC
>CALDHH010000186.1 GCA_937941575.1 uncultured Alphaproteobacteria bacterium
ACCAGCCAAAACCTTATTTTAGGAGTTGGAACAGAGCCTAATTTCATTGTATAGCTTTTCTCCATCAATAAATGGATCCAAGAGTTTAAGTTAAAAACCAAGCTTTTAAAAAACTGGGCTTTTGTCTTATGCGGTTTTGGATATGGAGGGATAAAATCTTTGTTCATTATTAATCTGCTACTGCCATTTGTTCTTCCAAATTTTTATCAGAAGTTGTTATTTGAATATAATTATATTTGGACAATATATCAGGACAAGTTAGATATTGAAAATGAATTATAAATTTATCTCGCTTTATTTTCTTATAATTCTCTTTGCTAAAATATTTAAAAAATCTTGGAGAAAAATTCTTAAAATTGACTTTATAATCCTTTATATCCATTAATTTAAAATTATTGACCATTGCAAAACCTGCTCCATCTAATGGATAGCTTATATCAAACCAAGTAAATTTTATCTTTGCCAGATATCTCAAATATTCTTGATAATCATTTGATTTATTATAAATAATTGTAAATGGAACCCAATTACCAAGAGTTAAAAGTTTCAGCCCTTTAGGCACCCTATTATTATTTAACTTTGCAATATTCTTCATTATATCCACTGAGAATATCGTGCCATTACTGTGAGCTATTAAAATATATTCATCAAAATTATCTTTTTTTAATTCTTCATTTATATAATTTGAAAAAAGTTTTAGCCTCTCTTCAATATCATTATCTTTTCTGCTTAATGCCCTATGGTTAAATATAAAGAATCTAAATAGCCAAAATGATTTAACATTTTTTAATAATAAGTAACAAACCGTAATTCCAACGAACCCCATTACTAACTTACCGATCAAACCAATATCATTAAACATTAAATATTTTATTAGAATACAAATAGAAGCAATTAATAAGCCGATAATTAAATGAGAGTGGAAAACAGTACCCCAAACACGAATTGGAGTTTTAAATAGTTTCTTCCAATTAAAATTAAACAGATAAGAAAGAGATGTTATCATTGATAAATATAAAACTGCCCATAATCCCTTTGTCCAAGTTTTTCTAATTAAATCATCCCATTTTAAAAAACAATATTCTGTTTTAACCCCTAGACCTTTATTATTAATTTGGAATGAGGAAAAACATTTACCCAAGGTCTTTTTGCTGGATATTTCTATTTCATAGTTACTAAGACTTGAATATTTTAAAGCTTCTTCTTTATAATTTTTATAGTAATGCCTATCCCCCCTTGGGTCGTAACCACCGAGGTAGAATATTTTTCTTTTTTTTATATTTCCAGCCATATAATTCTCAAAAAATTAACTATTTGGAGAATATAGACTAAGACATCAATTAAAAAAACCTAAAAGATTAGCCAGTAGCAATCATTTTTGATGTTGCAAGTTCCAATAGCTCTTCAGGTTCATCATTATCTGTTGGAAAATAAGAATAACCAATTGATATATTTAAATCAATTTCATTACCTTCAATTTTTAAAGACCCTTTGATGGCTTTTTGCAGAGCGATCATTAAATTTGCAGTATCTTCTTCGTTTTCAATATCTGTTTGTAAAATTGCAAATCGATAATTATCAATTCTGGCAAAGCTATCTTTTGCTCTTACTATTTTCATTACCTTGGCAATAATTTTTGCTAAGGCTATATCTTTAGTTTTTTCATCGAGTTCTTCTGTCTTTTCTTCAAATTCCAGAACATCCATCATAACAATAGCTAACTTCTTATCTTTCTTCTTTGAATCAGATAGCTCCTCCTTAAGATAACTTGTAAATAAGGTTCTATTTGGAAGTGCTAATAAAGATGAAGAACCGCCATCTGATTTATCAGTATGATTCTTAATTCGGTCCCTTTCAATCGCATGTTTCATTGATCTTGCAACACTTGGTACGATTGAGTATTCATATTTTGCTAAGTAATCATGAGCACCTGCTCTGATAGCTTCCAGCCCCATTTCTTCGTGATCTGTTCCTGTTAAAATAATAATTGGAGTATCTGATACTTCTTTAATTCTTTCAATACTAGTTGTGTCAAATGAGTCTGGTAAATTTAAATCCAGTAAAATAACATCAAAATCATCTTTTTGGAGCTTATCTATACCTTCTAATAATGAGAATGCATGGACCATTTCATATTCTGTGGTTTCATCATCTTCTAAATTATATTTTAAAAGATAAGCATCGCCTTCGTTATCTTCTATTAACAAAAATTTAACCTTATTACCCATAGCGAAAACCTCATATTATTAGTTAATCCGTAGCTTCAAACATAAGCCTAAATCATTAAAATAGAATTAAGATTATAGAACTTGATTTAAAGCTGTTTATTAGCTATCTCTATTACAGCTGTTTCTAAATAAATTCAGTTAAAATCTAACCGCATAGAAAAAAGATATAATAGCAAATCTTAAGGCATAAAGGGAAATAAAAATGAGTGAAGAAATAATAGCAAATGATATAATGCAATCTAAGCTTGATAACTATAAAAAGCTACAAGAATTGGGCGTAGAGAGCTTCCCATACTCATATGACGTTAAGCATCATGCCAAAGATTTAAATGAAAACTATGCTAAGCTAGAAGATGGCGAGATTACAGAAGATATCGTGCAAGTAGCAGGTCGTATAATGGCTAACCGTAACAACGGCATGTTCATCGATTTAAAAGATGCAACCGACAGAATCCAAATATTCAGTCATAAAAACAATCTAAGCCCAGAAGTATTAGAAGAAATTAAACATTATGATATCGGCGATATTATTGGTGTAAAAGGTATTATGCGCAGAACTCCTAGAGGCGAACTTACGATTAATAATGTTGAAGTTACCCTACTTTGTAAATCTTTTAGACAATTACCAGAAAAACATCATGGCTTAACTGATGTTGAAGCGAGATATAGACGTAGATATTTAGACCTAATTATGAATGATGATAGCCGTGAAGTATTTGTCAAACGTAGTAAGATCATTACATTTATAAGACAATTTCTAACTGAAAAATCTTTCCTAGAAGTTGAGACACCAACTTTGCACTCAATTCCAGGCGGAGCATCAGCAAAGCCATTTACTACCCATCATAATACTTTGGACATGGATTTATATTTAAGAATTGCTCCAGAGCTATATTTAAAAAGACTAATCGTTGGTGGCATGGATAGAGTATTTGAAATTGGTCGTAACTTTAGAAATGAAGGTATCTCAACCAGACATAACCCAGAATTCACCATGATGGAGCTATACCAATCTTATGCAGATTATAATGATATGATGGATATAGCTGAAGATATAATGGTATCAGCTGCCCAACATGTAAACGGCAATTCATCCACAATCATCAAATATGGCGATAAAGAAATCGATTTCAAAAAACCATGGGTTAGAAAATCAATGGTTGATTTGGTAAAAGAAAAAACTGGAATTAACTTCTTAGACTTCCCAGACCAAAAAGAAGCATTTGCAAAAGCCAAAGAAGCCGGTGCTGATTTAGAAACTTGGATGAATTGGGGACAGATTGTCGAAGCAGTTTTCGAAAAACATGTTGAACATACATTAGTAAACCCAACTCATGTAACCAATCTTCCAAAAGATATCTCACCACTTGCAAAAGTACATAGAGATCATGATATGCTAACAGAGCGATTTGAGACTTATATCAATACTTGGGAAATCGCTAACGCGTTCTCTGAATTAAACAACCCGTTTGATCAAATGGATCGTTTCCAAGAACAAGTAAAAGCCAAAGAAGCTGGTGACGAAGAAGCACAAACAGTAGATTATGATTTTGTTGAAGCATTGGAATACGGCATGCCACCAACAGGTGGGCTTGGAATTGGGATTGATAGATTAGTAATGGTGTTAACCAATAGCTCTAGCATTAGAGATGTCATTGCATTCCCAACCTTGCGTAAAAACAAGTAATCCAAAATACAATTATAGACTGTAATAATAACTATATTTAAAGTTTGTAATTAACTTTTTATAAATATATTATGGGTATGATCAGCAAGTTCTTTGTTTGATCGTAATCAAAAACATAATATAAGGAATAAAAAGAAAATGAAAAAGAATATCACTTGTGGTATATGCCTATCTGCTCTGATGATGTCATCAGTTGCATTTGCAGAAAACACTATCGCACTACCTGGAGAGTTCTCTGCTAATGTTGCAGCCGTATCTCAATACTCATTCCGTGGTATCGCTCAGAGCGATGAAAATCCAGCAATCCAAGGTGGCTTTGACTGGTCACATGATAGCGGTTTTTACCTTGGCGTATGGGGATCAAATGTTGACTTCAACGATGGCGACCAAGCAAATTTAGAAACTGACCTATATGGTGGTTACGAATTTAACGCAGCTGGATTAGATTTCGGTGTCGGCGCAATTTACTATGCTTATCCAGGCGCGAACGCTAATCTAGATTATGACTTCTATGAAGTTAACGCATCTGTTGGTAAAGATTTTGGTTGGACTGCATTATCTGCATCTATTAACTATTCACCTGATTACTTTGGTGGTTCTGATAAAGCAACTTACTATAGCATATCTGCTGAAGCACCACTTACAATGGTACCTGGTGAATTCGTTTTATCCGGCTCTTTCGGTCATCAAGATATCACAAAAGAAGCTACTTTTGGCGTGCCAGATTATAATGACTGGACTGTTGGAATTAGCACTAACTTAAATGGATTTGATCTAGGTCTAACTTATAAAGACACAGATCTTAATCAATCTGAATGTGCTGATGGCTGTGATGCTGCTGGTATATTCTCAATCAGTAAGTCTTTTAACTAATATAAATAATATCTTTGGGGGATATAAATCATGAACTTCTTATCTAAAATGAATCTATCGCAAAAAATACCAATTTTTATGGTAGGTTTGGCAATAGTTTCTGCATTAGTTACTGGTGTTATAGTAATTGATCGCGCTTCGAAAAGTGCTATTGAAGCAACAGCTGGAAAGCTTGCTGCTTTGGAGGCATCTAGAGCAGCGTCTTTAAAGAATTATTTGGATTCGATAGAACAGGATTTATCATCCCTCGCAAAGAACGACTACGTTAAACAAGCTTTACTTGACTTTAAAGAAGGTTGGGACGAATTAGAAGGAAATCAAACAGAAAAACTACAAGAATTATACATCGATAACAATCCACATCCAACGGGTTCAAAAGAAGCTTTGGATTATGCATCCGATGATTCATTATATTCTGATGTACATAAACATTATCACCCTTGGTTTAGACATTTCTTAAAGCAACGTGATTACTATGATATATTCCTATTTGATACTAATGGAGATCTAGTTTATTCAGTTTTTAAAGAACTTGACTACGCAACAAACTTAAATGAAGGCGAATGGAAAGATAGTGAT
>CALDHH010000187.1 GCA_937941575.1 uncultured Alphaproteobacteria bacterium
TTCAGAATATTGACCTTCAACCGTGAATTCTACTTCTTGTTTAGTTAATTCACTATATCCACCCATCAAGCCACCAAAACATAATAGGGTAACCAGTGTTGGATCTTTTAGAAGTTTTTTTAATTTAGCTAGCATAATTTTGAACCTATATTATTACTTGCCTAATTGCATCAGCTTTGGCTTAACAACATTGTTATTATCAGAAGATACAGTATTTGTTGCAGTTTCTGTTGAATGTGGAATAAAGCTAGAGCCAATTACTCCGACTGCTGCTACTGTTGTTATTGCCGCTGCTAAAAGCGGTTTCTTTAAGTTAGTAAATTTTGATGTCATGATGATTCTCCTTAGTTAATACATAATTTAAGTTAATATACATATAACAAAAGCATATGTCAAGAATTAGTTTTCAAAAAACATTTTTCTAAAAATTCCAGGGGCTAATGCGGCCAATGGATTAACAGTTATCTTTAAATCATCGCCAACGCCTCGTATTTTATAGGTCGCAGCGAATAAACCATCGCCACCACCCAAGATCTCACCAATGATTGGGATATCACCCATTGCTTTATTTAAGCCTGATAATGGTACTATTGTCCCATCTAACCTAACTCTACCCACCATTTTATCAATAATACCTTCAAAAGTAATTCCAAGTGATGATCCAGAAGTACGACCACTTTTAAGTTCCAGTAATTTAAATAAATTATTACCATCCCGAGCTTGCGTCCATTTAAAATTTGATTTCATCGATGAGAAACTAATATTTCCTTTTCCAGATATTAAATCTTGTAAACCCGGTGCTGACAGAGCATTTAAGAGCCCCATCAACGCTGGTACTCTTTTCATTTTAAATTCGGTTATGATTACTCGTCCATTTAAATCCTTTGGATTTCCAACTGGTAATGTATTGGCTCTTATATTAATTTTTCCACCTTGAATATTAGAGCTTATCCCCAAGGCTTCGATTGTTGAACCTGCATCACTTGAATCAAGGGCAAGGCTATATCCCCTACCATTTTGACTTGGTAAATATCTTAGCCTTACTATACCAGAGCCAATATCGCCATCCAGTTCCAGCTTATCTAATTCTTCCCACTCATTCCGATCCAAATATAGCTTTGTGTTATTAATTGAATTCTTATTACCAGTTATTAATTTATTAATATTGGCAGAAATTACCAAAGGTTTTGCTTTTGCGAATTTTTTTACTTGATTGCTATTGGCATTATAGGAATTATGATCCGTGAATAATGGTGAAGCATCAAACTGCCTTCCATTCATTACAATTTGTAATTTTTTACCTGAATTTATTGATTTTAGCTTTAGATTAACATCTGTCTTACCCATTTTTAAAACTGGTAAATTAGCTTTTTTTAAATTTGTCTGACCATTCTTACCATGCGTAAACTCGATATCCCCCTTAATATGCAAGTTATTTGATAATAAGTTCATATCTGATATTTTATTAATTCTGCCATTATTTAGATGAGCAGTTAAGCTTACACTACCTTTTTCTCCAATTTTCTTCTGGTAATTATAAACTGGTGCATATAATGAGATATTGGATAAATCGCCACTAACAATAACTTTTGGAGCTGATTTATTTGATTTTGAATATTTTAAATCTGCGTCCATAACTCCTTTTATCTCCACAATTTCATCTAATTTAAATTTCTTAAATAATTTCTTATCTAATTTAGTTTTTATAGTTGCGGTCTCTGAGTTATTTTTAAAAGATTTACTCCAGTTAATCTTTGATCCAACCCCATCAATATCACCAAAACCTGCAATATCAATCTTATCCATATCAATATTTAATTTTAATTTCGAATTGCTAAGATCAATATCAGGTAGGACATTTTTAACTCTTACATTAGCAACATCACCCGATAGCTTTAATTTAAAATCATTCCTGTTTAACTTCTTTTGAATTGGCAGAGCTAAAAACAAATTAATATCGCCATTTCCAGACACATCCGATATTTTAAACGGAGCATCTTTCATAAAGTTTAATGGCTTACTATTGATAATTTTTAATGCTGATTGTAGTTTACCTGACAAGCCTAGATTAATATTCATTCGGCGATTTTGTCCGATCCCCAAACCAAATAAATCAATCTGAGCCTTCAATAGTTTCATATCTAGAACATTGCCAGAATTAACCGTTATTTTAAAGTCTTCCTTACCGTATATTGCAAAACCATTAGTGTTTTTTACTGCTGGCATTGGATTTAGGTAATCAGTTATTACATTTTTAAAATCTATCCTACCTGATAATTTATCCAATTTCGGCTTATCTCTTTTACCATTATCAGCGAGCTTAATTGGTATTTTAATTCCCATTTTAAGAGTTGCAGAATTTGCAATTCCGCCTGATAATTTCCCAGTTACCCATTTCCTTGCATAAGGAGCAAGCCTTAATGGCCAATATACATCTAAGATATCAACAGGAATATTCTTACCAACTCCATTTAAACTAAGATATAAGCTATCTTTTCCATCATCAATAATTCCATTGAAATTCAAGCTTGCATTTTTTGCCGAGAATGATAATTCTTCTATTTTGATATTATTATCTATGCCACCAATAGATGCTTTTAACCTTGCTTTATCAACATATATGCCATCATCATATACTAATGGAACTGCCAAATTACCTTTGCCTGTATTAACATCAATTGAGATATATTTTGGATTCATATTACGATCAAAAGAAGCCTCGAACCTGCCTGTAAATGCCGCAGTAGTCTTCTTTAAAAATTCTTGATTAGGTAGGCTATTAACCAAATTACCGAATTTCACATCAGTAAATTTTGTAACGGTATCAATATTACCCATTTGCCAATTATAGAAGAACTGGATATCAAACTTGCTATATTCATTATCTTTAATTAATAAATCAGTACCCATTCGGCCTATTAAATTTTTATCTTTTCGTTTAACTGTAAAATCAATATTTTTCGAATGCCAATTAGTATTAGTCTTTTTATCTTCTAAAAACATCACCCCATTCTTAACATTAACTCGTTTTAAGCCATATAAAGGATTATCCTTATTCCCCTCTAACCCAGAGATTAATTTTTTAATTATCTCTGTGTGATCAACATTACTTAGATCTTTTACATCTTCATCTTTTATTTCCTGATTATCGTATTTATCACTATTAATATTAAAAGTAACTTTGCCATCTTCTTGGCGGATAGTTTTCAATAATAGATCATATAAAGTAATTTCACTTGGTGAAACCCTACCATTCAATAGCTGAGTTTTTGAGATAACAATACCAGATCTAGATATGAATAAGACAGGTGTCTTATCCTTCCTTAAAACTTTTACTCCATGTAATTCTAATTGAAAAGGGTGAGCGTAGCTATTCCATGACATCTCTGTTTTACGCAAGTCAATTTCAAAATCTTTACTATGTTTATTTATCGTATCTTCAATCGGCTTAGTTAAAAAATTAACATCAACAGGACCTTGTTGCAGGCGCCAAAACAATAGAATAACCAAGATGATAGCAGTTGTAATTAAGACTGCCATTATCTCCAAGAAAAGGATTAATGGCTTTTTAAAATAGCTTTTTTCTATTGCCTTACCTGATATTTCAGCGTTCATTTTTTTGAATCTTTATTAAATAATTATCTTCTAATTCTGCCATAGATTGCAATATATTACCACTTTCATCACAATATTTTTGTAGCTCAGTTACAGATTTATTATCATTAACTTCAACTTCTAATATATCGCCTTGTTCCATTTTTCTTAAATATTTCATTGCTCTTAATACTGGCATAGGACATATCCAGCCTTTAGCATCTAATTTTTCTATAACGGGCATTGTTCCAACACCTCTTTTACTGATAGATCATTTAAGTTCTCTTTTCTTAAAACTCTAACGTCTTTACCACGTGGGGCAGAATATTTTGGATCGGATGCGTGAGAGAATAGAGCAATACAAGTAGATCCAGAAATAGCTGCCAAATGTAGAGGGCCAGTATCATTACCAATGGAGAATTCAGCTTCTCTGGCCAAGCTAGCCATTTCAAATAATGTAACCTGTGGCCCTAAATAAATTGCATCTGGATTCATTTCTTGAATTTTATCGAGTACATCAGCTTCACTGGCAGTTCCAATTAAGACAGTAGATACGCCTTTACTCTGCATAATCTTAGATACTTCGCCATATTTATCTGCATTCCAACGCTTCTCTAACCTTGTCGGGGCACAGCCTGGAATCATCAATATATATGGTTTTTTAATATTATGTTCTGAAAGATCGGCATTCATCCATCTATTATCTGGTAATTTAACAAAATCTATTTCTGCTAATTTTAATATCTCGGCATGCCTATCAAATGCATGCATTTCTCGCCAAGCTGGGTTCTTATAAGCCAATTTCCCGGCAGATTTTATAACGCCTGACCATTCCGGTTTCTTAAAAAATGGGAATAAAAAGTAATAGAACATTTTTGTGCGGTCATTTAATTGCAGATCATATACCCGGTCAAACTTACCTTTTACCAAGAACTTCTTTAAATTAAGCCAGTTTTTTATCTCATTATATTTATATCTTTTTATTATATGCACTTCATCAAAATAACCACTTTTCTCGGCAATTTCTTTGAATAATGGAGTGGTAATTAAGGTTATCTTATCATTATAATGTGCCATCTTAATGGCTTCCATTGCCCCCAAAGCAATAATAAAATCACCAAAAGCACCAAGTTTAATTACCAAAATATTTCGCATACTGGCTATATCCTAACTCAATAATTCTGCATAAACGTCTAAGCTATGGCTACACATATTATCAATGGTAAAGTTATTTGCGACATGAATCATGCCACGAGTTCCCAAGATACCACGTTGTCTTTGGTCTAATAATAATGCTTCTAATAATGCTCCAGATAACTCTTCTAGATTATCTGGTTCAACCAACCAGCCTGTTTTATCTTCGATAATCGTCTCCATTGAGCCACCATGTCTTGTTGCAATGATTGGTCTTCCCATTGCTTGCGCTTCAACTGCAATTCTACCAAATCCTTCTGGTACGATTGATGGTGCAACGACTACATTTGCTAACATATATGCAGCTGGCATATCAGAACAATAATCGACCATACGAACATTACTACCCATACCATTTTCTTCGATGAACGTAGTTAGCTCTTGCTTGTAACCAGATTTCTTATCGGAACCGCCAACGAATAAACAGAATATTTCCTGATCTTTGATCGCTTCATTTCTTAAGATCGTATTTAGTGATTTTAAGAAGAACATATGCCCTTTTAACCTAGTCAGTCTTGATGGAAATAAGATAACAGTTGTGCCATCTGGAACTCGAAATTCATTTGCGACATTTATTAATCGCTCCGGAGTCACTGAATTTGGGTGAAAGCTTTCTAATGGAACGCCCCGATGGATTACTCTTATCTTATTTGGATCAACGGAGTAATTTTCAATTAAATAGGCTTTTAAGAAATGGGATGCTGCAATTACTAACTCACCTTTAGTAATTGAACTATTGTAAAATCTTTTTGCTTCACCCGATATTTTATGAGCCGAATGACAACCCGTAACTAGTTTTACTCTTGTATTATCAACAGCCCTACTAACACTCCAAGCCGGTGCCCTGCTATAGGCATGGACTACATCGACATTATATTCATAGAATATCTTTTTTAACTTCTTAATATTTCTATGCATTATAAATGGGTTTTTGCTATGAACTGGTAATTCTAAATGCAGACCTTTATGTCTTAAGATCTCTGGTACTCTTTTTCCACCATTCGACACAACAATTGACTGAGCTCCAGCATCAGTAATGGCTTTATTCATATCAATACAGCCCTGCTCAATTCCACCAGAATTTAGCTCTGGTAATATCTGCATAATAACTGGCTTACGCCCAGAATTTATAATATCTTCAAATTTTAAGCTTACTCTATCTGTAACTTGCATAACAAACTAACCTAATTAATAAAAAAGCGACCATAACATAAATTAATGTCATGGTCGCTAAAATTTTGCTCTAATAACTAAATATTAGTAATTAATTGCTCTTGGTAAATCTTTCGCTTGCGCAACCCAGTCTTCAACCTGAGATACACTTGGAACTTTATTTACAAGATTTTTATTGTCATTCACTTCAACCATTTTAACTTGTAAGTTTTCTGCATTTCTTTGTGCTAATTCTGGAACTGTATCAACTCCAGATGCTTCTAATAGATCTGCGTATTGAGTGCTAACACCCTTAATTCTTGCCAAGTCAGCGCGGTTAACCCATTCTAGAATTAATTTCTCGCTAACACCTGATTTTTCAGCCAAATCTTTGCGACCTTTTTTATCGCCACCAATTTCTAATAAAGCTTCGATAGATTTTACGCCAGCTTCTTCTAATTTAGCTTGGTAAGTTTCGCCGATACCTTCAATTTCTGCAAGTTTAGTCATGTTCATCTCCTATAAAAAAATTTTAGCTTTTAAGCCATATAAAAGCTTATAATACCTTATTTTTAGCATTTTTTTTAGAATTGTAAAAGTATTTTTTTAGCTTTTGAGTGCTTTTGATAAAACCGCTTTTGGAAAAGCAGTTTTATCTGCTTTCGGGTCTGAAATATCTTCTATAGTTTTATTTTTAGATTGTAAGAATTTGCTATTATTTAAATTACCAAATCTATCTAATTCTTTTAGTATTTTAACTCGGCCATATTTTTCAATCATATAATCCTGGAATTTTTTAACTCCATCCTCTGTTAATATAGGAAACTTATTTGCCTTTATAGGGTCTAAATCTTTAGCATCATGGCCAACATTAAAAGACGAAACAAATAAGCTATACTCTTTATCTTCTCCTTTTTTAGGATCACCATTTCTGTTAATACCAATAGATAAAGTAAGCTGATTATCTATATGTATTTTTCCAGAGCTATAACCTATAACATTATTATAGAACCCATTACCTGTTGATAATGCAAAAGACTGATTAGAAGGGCTTGCATTTAACTCAATGGTGATTGGTAACCCAACTTCTTGTAAATCATTAACTGCTTTATCCAATGCTTGCAATATTTTAGAGGATTGCACATCAAAATCAGTCTTCAGCTTGCTAATTTT
>CALDHH010000188.1 GCA_937941575.1 uncultured Alphaproteobacteria bacterium
GTTCTTGGCTTTAATTAAGGCTTGCAATTCATTCATCATAATTCTTCTATGGTTTGATTAAAAGGTAATGAGCTTGTTACTACTGGGCATTTTACAAGTGAGTTCCTGCCTTTTTAATGAGACGACAACCCAACAAACACAGTTTTAATTACCAAAAATATAAGTATAGATACCATAATTAGGATCACAAATCCAATAAAACCTTGATATCCGAATATAAACATAGATAAAGATGATAGAATTGGCCCAATTATTGCTCCACAGGCATTAACGCGAAGCATCCCAGAGGTTGCTGATAATATTTCGTCTTTCTTCAGAAGATCATTTAATAATGACATGAATAGAGGATATAGCGAATAATTGCTTCCACCAATTAAAAATGCAATTAGCAACATGGTGTAACCCATCTCATTACTCCCATCAGATATTTTTAAGATTAATAGAGAGCAAGAGATTATTGCTAAAATAGCTATAAAAATAATAACAATATTTCTGTTGAATCTATCAGATAAATAACCGATTGGTATTTGTAGAGATAATGCTCCAATCAAAATAAAGGCTATAAATTTTGCAATTTGGTTGGGGTTAAAGCCAGCTTGAGTTAAAAAGTTAGGTATTAAGCCCCAATAAGAACCTAAAATTAGACCTGCTGCAAATATACCGAACAAAGCTAGGGGTGAAGTTCTATATAACTGTTTTAAACCCAAGCTCTTATGATCCTTGATTTTAGTTTCTTTAGAGTGATTTCCAGCTAATGGAATAAGGCATATAGATAGTAAAATTGATGCGACTGCAAATAATGTAATCTTATCGGGTGTTGAAAAGGTTATTAGTAACTGACCTATAGCAAGACCTGAAAAGATGGTAAGCATATATGCTGCAAATATCTTGCCCCTCTCTTCATTCTTTGCAAAAGAATTAAGTGAGCTCTCAATTATGATATATAAGCCGGCAAAACATAATCCATATAAGAGTCTTAAAATTAACCAAGAAATAGGGTTCACAAATAGAGCCAAAGCCAGAGAGGAGGCTGATACTATAGAAGTGCAAATTGCAAAAGTAAGCATATTGCCTAATGATTTGATAACCTTAACAGCGAAAATCGTGCCAATAGCAAATCCGATATAATATCCAGAAGTCATTAATCCAACTAGCCAAGCTGGATAGCCTTCAATTGATGCTCTTAACCCAAATAAAGTGTTTAATAAGCCGTGACCTGTAAACATTATTAACATGCTTGCAAATAGAAAAATAATCGGAGAATATCTGGATAGCATTCAAAATAGCCCTTTATAGTTAACTTATAATAAGTTTCCATTATTATGAAAGCAACTATAAGTTAAGGGCTTTAAGAATAAGTAAATCATAGCTTAATCAGGATTTTCTATTTTTAATTAAGCTATATGCTGTATTTATTCTTCTTCAATACGCGGATCAAGTGATAACGCACCAGTCATTGATGTAGGCATTACAACGAAATCTTCACTTGTCTCGCTTGGTATTGATCTACCATAAACGGTTTTGACTATTGAGAATATAAATATTGAAGTCATGATTAATATCGTAAATCCAATAAAGCCTTTATAGCCAAATATAAACATAGATAGCGAGGTCAACATTGGTCCAATAATTGACCCATATGCGTTAACTCGCAGCATCCCAGATGTCGCAGATAATATTTCATCTTGTTCCAAGAAATCATTCAATAATGATACGAATAACGAATATAAAGTATAATGACTTCCACCGATTAAGAAGGCAATGGTTAGCAAGGTAAGGTCCATATGATCTGGTTCAGTCAGTAATTTTGCCAGTAATAATAGACAAGAAACAACGGATATAATTGTGGTGAAACTTATTATAATACGGCGATCAAATTTATCAGATAGATAACCAATTGGCATCTGTAATGTTAATCCACCTATTAATAAGAAGGCGATAAAAGTCGCAATTTGATTAGCCCCAAATCCAGCTTCAGTTAAGAAAATCGGCATTAAACCCCAATATGATCCCATAATAATACCAATGGCAAAAGACCCAAATGTTGATAATGGCGAAGTCCTATATAATTCTTTTAAATTAAGTTTTACAGGATTGATGCTTTCAGGTGATTGAGATTTACTAGCCGTTAGTGGCACTAAACATACTGATAATAATATCGATGCAATGGCGAATAATATAAATTTATCTGGAGTTGAAAAGGCAATTAAAGCCTGACCCGATGCCAGTCCTAAATAGGTGATAACCATGTATGATCCAAAGATTCTACCTCTCTCATCATTCTTGGCAAATGAATTAAGCCAGCTTTCAATTACCACATATAAGCCAGCTAAACACATACCATATATTATGCGGGCAATTAACCAGTTAAATGGGTTAACAAATAATACTAATCCTAAGGTAACTGCTGATGCTACCGATGCAAAAATTGCAAAACATCTGATATTGCCAATTTCTGCAATCATCTTTATTGCCAAGATCGTTCCAATGGCAAAGCCCAAATAATAACCAGAGGTCATTAAGCCAATAAACCAAGTTGGATATTCTTCAATTGATGCTCTTAATGCAAATACGGTATTTAATAAACCGTTACCAATACACATTAATAACAAGCTAATAAGCAAAGAGATAATGGAAGAATATCTGGATAGCATTTCAAAGAATCCTTATAAGTTAATTAATAATAATTCTCTATTTATTGTGAAAGTTATTATAAGTAAAGCATTTATAGATAAAAGCCTGAATTTAAATGATTAAATAATATTATAAATTTGACTTTGAATACAGTAATAAAGGGAATATGCTATAGATATATAAGATAGATAAAGAGAGTATATAATGGCAAAAAAAGATTTAAAAGAATATTCAGTTGTAATTATTGGCGCAGGCCCTGCTGGGCTTTGCTTTGCTAAGAGTTTATCATCGGAAAATGTTAAAATTGCAATTATTGAAAAATCGGATGAAAAAATTTTGAAGAATCCGCCTATCGATGGTCGAGATATCGCGATTACTCACTTAACCTATAAATCATTAAATGATCTTGAAATTTGGGATAATATTCCAGCTGATCAAGTAGCGGATTTAAAAGGTGCCAAAGTACAAAATGGTGGCGAGCCATATTGCATAGATTTTGATCATGAAGATGCGGGTACTGAAAGATTAGGTTATATGGTACCAAATCATTTAATTAGAAAAGCAGCTTATGAGACAGTTAAGAAATTAAAGAATATTGATATAATTACTGGTGTATCGGCTGATAAATTAGAAATCGATGGCAAAGCCCAAGTAACTCTATCAGATGGCAATATATTAAATGCTGATTTAATAGTAGCGGCAGATAGTAGATTTTCTGGAATAAGACGCAAAATTGGCATTCCAACTGCAATGACTGATTTCGGTAGAACAGTTATTGTCTGTGAAATGAAAAATGAACTTGAACATGATGGTATTGCTTTTGAAAGATTTAATTACGGGGAAACTTTGGCAGTGCTACCTTTGGCTGATAAAAAATCATCATCAATCGTAATTACTCTATCATCGGATAAAGCCGATAGATTTTTAAACATGCCTAACAAAGAGTTTAATGAATATGTTGAAGATCGTTTTGATCATCAGCTTGGTAAAATGGAATTGGTTGGAGATAAACATCCATATCCACTTGTTGCAACTTACGCATCAAAATTCTATGCAGATAGGCTGGCTCTGATTGGTGATGCGGCGGTTGGTATGCATCCAGTAACTGCACATGGATTTAACCTTGGGGTTAGATCAGCAATCACTTTAACCGCAGAGATTAAAAAATATCTTGATTTAGGCTTAGATATCGGCTCGTCAACTATGCTAAAAAAGTACCACCGTAAACATAGACGAGTAACCAGACCGCTTTATTTAGGCACGAATATGATTGTAAAATTATATACAAGTGAGACCAAAAAAGCGAAAATGGTTAGAAAATTAATGTTGCATTTGGGTAATGGGATTAAACCTGTTAAAAAGATGATAATGAATCAATTAACTGAAACAAATAATAAACCAATTATATAAATTTATAGAAAGATCTAAAATTATGAAATATTCCCTAATCATTATCATGGCATTATTA
>CALDHH010000189.1 GCA_937941575.1 uncultured Alphaproteobacteria bacterium
TTTTTTATTAATTTAAATATCTATAATAATTGACAATTTTCTTTAATTAACTAGATTACTAAGAATACAACTATAGTAAAAATTATAATTAAATAACGGAGCAGTTAATATGCAATCAGATTCTATTCATGTTAAAATTACAGATGATATTAAAATTGGTAATGATCTACCTTTTGTTTTATTCGCAGGTCCTTGTGCATTAGAAAGCCGTGATCATGCATTTGAGATGTCATCAGCCTTGATGGAAATTACGCAAGCTTTGGGAATAGGTTTCGTATATAAATCTTCATTCGATAAAGCCAATAGAACAAGTTTAAATTCTGGGCGTGGCTTAGGATTAGATAAAAGTTTAGAGATTTTAGCAGAAGTTAAAGAAAAAATTGGTTGCCCAATTATCACTGATGTTCACACACCAGAACAATGTTCTATTGTGGCAGAAGTTGCAGATATATTACAAATTCCTGCATTTCTATGTCGTCAGACAGATTTACTTGTGGCTGCTGCTAAAACTGGTAAAGCTCTTAACGTTAAAAAAGGTCAATTCTTGGCTCCTTGGGATATGAAGAATGTGGCTGCTAAGATTACAGATTCTGGTAACCCGAATGTAATGCTTTGTGAACGTGGAACAAGTTTCGGTTATAACACATTAGTTAATGACATGCGTGGGCTTGTTACAATGGCTGAAACAAAACATCCTGTGGTATTTGACGCAACCCATTCCGTGCAGCAACCTGGTGGTAATGGTACAACAACTGGTGGTGATAGACGTTTCGTTCCACCACTGGCGAGAGCAGCCGTTGCAGTAGGGGTCGCAGCAGTATTCATGGAAACACATAATGATCCAGATAATGCAGTATCTGATGGCCCAAATATGGTTTATTTGGAAGATATGCCAGCAGTATTAAAACAGATTCAAAATATAGACAGATTAATTAAGCAAGGTGCTTATAAACAAGATTAATAAATTCAAATAACATAGAAGAGTAGAATAAAAAATGAGTACAATTATCGACATTATTGGCCGTGAAATATTGGACAGCCGTGGTAACCCAACAATCGAAGTAGATGTTATCTTAGAATCTGGTGCAATCGGTAGAGCAGCAGTTCCATCAGGAGCATCAACAGGCGTACATGAAGCCGTTGAATTAAGAGATGGTGACAAAGATAGATATAATGGTAAAGGTGTTTTAAAAGCAGTTGAAGCCGTTAATATTGAGATCTTAGATGCAGTTGTAGGAATGGAATCATCTGAACAATCATTAATCGATTACACAATGATTGAACTTGATGGTACAGAAAATAAATCAAGATTGGGTGCAAATGCAATTCTTGGCGTAAGCTTGGCTATGGCAAAAGCATCGGCTTTGGAATTAGATATGCCATTATATAAATATATTGGTGGAATTTTTGCAAATAAAATGCCAATTCCAATGATGAATATAATCAATGGTGGCGAACATGCAGATAATCCAATTGATATCCAAGAATTCATGATTATGCCGATCGCAGCAGATAGTGTAGCTGAGGCTATTCGTATGGGTGCAGAAGTGTTCCATGCTTTGAAGAAACAGTTGCAAGATGCTGGATTAAATACAAATGTTGGTGATGAAGGTGGCTTTGCTCCGAATATTAGCTCGGCTGAAGAAGCGTTGAAATTTATTATCAAAGCAATTGAAGCGGCTGGATATAAAGCTGGTGAAGATATTGTTCTGGCCTTGGATTCTGCATCAAGTGAGTTTTATGAAGATGGTAAATATAATCTAAAAGGTGAAGGTAAAATTCTGGATGCTAAAGGCATGGTTGAATATTACCAAAATCTAGTCAATCAATTCCCAATTATATCTATCGAAGATGGTATGGCGGAAGATGATTGGGAAGGTTGGAAATTACTAACTGATGCAATGGGAGATTCTGTACAATTAGTAGGCGATGATTTATTCGTAACTAATCCAGACAGATTAGAGCGCGGAATAGAAGAGGGCGCTGCAAATGCAATTCTAATTAAAGTAAATCAAATTGGAACATTAACTGAAACTATGGAAGCTGTTGAAATGGCACAGAAATCTGGTTTTGGTGTTGTAATGTCGCATAGATCTGGTGAAACAGAAGATGCAACAATTGCCGATCTAGCCGTTGCTACAAATTGTGGTCAGATTAAAACTGGTTCATTATCAAGATCAGATAGAATGGCAAAATATAACCAACTTATCCGTATTGAAGAAGAATTAGGTGAAGCTGCTGTTTATTGTGGTGGATGATTAATTATAATTAACAACTACTAATAAAAAAAGAAAGCTCGGTTTAGTCCGGGCTTTCTTTTTAAGTTTTTTTTATTGATTTAGAATTAGTGATAACTAATTAAATATAGGTCAATTATAGTCTTAATTAACTACCCATTGCCAAATATTTTTTATGGCGGTTTTCTTTTAATTTTTTGCCATCAATTTTTGCTAATTCTTTTAATGTTTTTTCGATTTCATCGCCAACGGATTGGATAGTTTCCGATTGGTTTCTATGTGCGCCACCTAATGGTTCTTTGATAATCTTATCGATGATGTTTATTTTCTTTAAATCTTGAGCCGTTAATTTCAATGCTTTTGCGGCATCTGCTGCGAATTCGGCACTACGCCATAGGATTGATGCACAACCTTCTGGGGAAATAACGCTATAGATTGAATGTTCTAACATTATTACTTTATCAGCCGCAGCAATTGCAATTGCGCCACCTGATCCACCTTCACCGATGATAACAGAGATCATTGGTGTTTCTAATCTTAAACATGATTCTATTGATTTTGCGATTGCTTCGGATTGACCGCGTTCTTCTGCGCCTAAACCTGGATAAGCACCAGCTGTATCGACTAAGCTAATTACTGGTAAATTAAATTGATTTGCCATTTTCATTAATCTTTGAGCTTTTCTGTAACCTTCAGGCTTTGGCATGCCAAAATTATGAGCGATTCTAGATGTAGTATCATTACCTTTTTCTTGCCCCATAATTATACAAGTTTGCCCACGGAATCTACCAATTCCAGCCATTAAGGCAATATCTTCACCAAAATATCTATCACCTGCAAGTACAGTGAAGTCTTCGATTAATTCTTCAATATAATCTTTGAAATGCGGGCGTTCTGGATGTCTTGCAACTTGTACTTTTTGTTGTGGAGTTAGTTTTTTATATGATTCTTTTAAGATTTTATTAGCTTTATTCTTCATACGAGTAATTTCAGAATTAACGTCAATATCATTACTGTCATTGTCGTTCATATCTTGTAATTCATTTATCTTTGCTTCAAGCTCTACGACTTGTTTTTCGAAATCTAACATTATTATCACCATATTTTTTCTTGTTAATTTAAGAGAACTATATAGCTAAATAACAATATAATCAAATTTTTACTAGCATCAAAAAGCATTTTTTTATAATTAGAATTTAAATAAAAAAAGAGGAGCTGTAATTATAGCTCCTCTTTAATTTCTTAATTATTTTAACAAGTTTAAACTGCTTGTTTTTGACCCATTGGGTGTTTTTTAACAGCTTCTTTTTTGTCATTCTCTAACACTTTTGTATAGAATTGTGTTGTTGTAACATCAGCATGTCCAAGCATTTTTTGTACAGATGAAAGTTCTGCACCAGCTTGAAGTAGATGTGTCGCAAATGAGTGACGAATAATATGTGGGCTTACCTGACCATGTTTGAAACCAGCATTATCAGAAATTACTTTCATGATTTGGGCTAAACGTTGGCGAGTTAAGTGACCAGATCCAGATGTTTTTGATGGGAAGACAAATGTTGCTTCTTTTTCATTTTCATCTGCAAATTGATCTCTTACTTCAAGATAAGCTGTTAAAGCTTTTTGAGCTAGAGGTGTTAAAGGAACGATACGTTCTTTGCCGCCTTTACCTTGGATCTTCAATGATGTTTCACCACCTTGTAAAGAATCCATCTTCAATCCAACTAATTCAGATACTCTTAAACCTGTTGAGTAAAGAACTTCTAATAATGCAACATTTCTTTTTGCATCTGCACTGCTATCTTTACCAGCAACATCAATTAAATGTGTAATCTGATCTTCAGTTAAAGTTTGTGGTGCAGTTTTAACCTGTTTTGGACTCTTAATTGATAAAACTGGGTTATCTGCTCTAGCGCCTTCAGAAATCATAAAGTTGTAAAATTGTTTCATTGCAGAAATACGACGATTGATTGTACGTACTGCTGTAATTCCATTACCTTTACTTGGTTTATGTTGTCTGTTTTTCAATATCTCAAGATATTGTTTCAACTGTTCTGTATTTGCTTCTTCGATTTTGATGCCAAGATCGTTTTTCAAAGTTCTTGTTACATCTGCTAAGTCACGCTCATATGCATCTGTTGTATTTTTAGCTGCATTACGTTCTGTTGTTAGCATATTTAAAAAACCGGATACCAATGCTGGTATTGGGTCTTTTTTACTTGGTGGTCTACCTGGACGAGCCATTCTTTTTCTCCTAATTCATTACTGTCTTGAACACTTAAACACACTTGGTTAGGCCTTTGGTTAACCTTAAGTATTCAAAACTACAATTTTTAATTTACAGTGATCTTTTATGATGATTGCTCAAAATTAATCTCTGTAAAGGCCATTCTTACATGTCTTGTATTACTACAATCCATATAATTATGGAAACGTGGGGTACAGGCTACCTTAGAATATCTTATTAGTCGATATTTCCTTAGTTACTTTTTCCTTAGGCTGCGGCATATCCCATGTTGCCATAAACACAAATCCTACTGTAAACAAAAGAATCGATAAGCCGAAAAACATAGATAACAGATTGCCTGTAATACTACCCTTCTTCTTATATGTTCTATCATTTAACATTATGATCTATCCCTCTTATTTCTTACTATTGCGTTATTTTGATTTTATATCAATAGCTAATCTAATAAAGATTAACCATAATAACATCTTTTTATCGCAATGCAACAAAAAAATGTGACATAATCAAAATATCTTATGTATATGTTTATTACATAATTACTAAAAGGTCAATAGTTTTTTTAACATAAGTTACAACTTTCTTCATATTTTTATAGAAAAAGGTATTAAATATCATTAAAACATATGTAATATAAAGGAATGTTACTAAAATCACTTAATTTAGATAAGGTTTAGAATAAAAAATTATGCAAGAAAGCATTAATAAATTTGTATTTGTTGGGTTAATGGGGGCTGGTAAAACCAGAATCGGTTACGAATTCGCCAAGAATCAAGGGATTAGATTCGTTGATTTAGATAGAGAAATAGAATCAGCGGCTGGTTGTTCGATCGCTGATATATTCGACAGATATGGTGAACAAGCGTTTAGAGATGGTGAAAGCAAGGTTTTAAGTAGATTATTGGTCGATGATCTGGAGCCATTGATCTTGGCAACAGGCGGTGGTGCTTTTATGAAAGAAGAGAATCGTCGTTGCATTGCTGAAAACTCTACATCAATCTGGTTAAAAGCGGATATTGATTTATTAGTTGAGAGAACATCAAGAACAAATCACCGACCGTTATTAAATAATGGTAATCCCAAACAAATATTAGAAAATCTAATTGAAGCTAGATATCCAATATATGAGCTATCTGATATAGTAATTGATGTAAAAGATGTGACGCCAAAGACGATGGTAAGAAATATTATAAAAGCAATTGATGAGTATATGGCTGTTACTAAATAATATTATATTGTATAAAGCCAATTAGATTTATTTTAAAAACCAGTATATTTAGAGAGCGACATGAATAATATAAAGAATATTAATATTGATTTGGGCGATGATTCTTATGACATATCAATTTCATCCAGTAATATTCAAGGTATAAAAGAATATTTAAATAGTTTAGCAATTTCAAATAATTTGATAATTATTACAGATGATAATGTAGCAGAGATCTATTTAGATAATTTGTCTACAATATTATCAAACACAGAATATAATATTATAGATAAAATTATTATTCCAGCAGGCGAGAAAAGCAAAAATATCAATGTTGTAAATGACACACTTGTTCGAATCTTAGCTAAAGGTATTGACCGAAAAACAACAATCATTGCTTTTGGTGGGGGAGTAATCGGTGATCTAGCAGGTTTTGTTGCATCAATTGCTTTGCGTGGAATTAATCTTGTTCAAATTCCAACTAGCTTATTGGCACAAATCGATAGCTCAGTCGGTGGTAAAACTGGAATTAATACAGAATCAGGTAAGAATCTAATCGGTAGCTTTTATCAGCCGAAACATGTCTTAATTGATATTGATTTCTTAAATACTCTAGATGATAGGCAATTAAAGGCTGGATATGCAGAAATGCTTAAATATGCAGTTATTGATGATTTAGAATTTTTTGAATGGTTGGAAGATAACGGCCGGAAGATATTAAGCCGAGATAAAGAAGCATTAATATATGCAATATCAAAATGCTGCCAGAAGAAAGCGGATATAGTAAAAGCCGATGAGAAAGAGAATGGTATAAGGGCTTCGTTGAATCTGGGTCATACATTTGGACATGCTTTGGAATTAAAGGCAGGTTACGGCGAGTTGCTACATGGTGAAGCAGTTGCAATTGGAATGTTGATGGCAACAAGGCTTTCAATCGAAGCAGGTTTTTGCCAAGAAGCTGATTATTTAAAGCTATATAGTCATTTAGAAAAAATGGAATTGATGACAGAAATACCATTTAAATTTGATCCGGATGAATTATATAATTTGATGCTAAAAGATAAGAAGATTTTATCTGGTAAAATTGGCTTTATTCTGATAAAAGCAATCGGAGAAAGCTTTAAATATAGCGATCTAGATAAGGAAGATGTGATATCTTCCATCAATAGTTTTTTAGGATGAAGGCTCTAAAATAAAATGGAAACGGAATTTTGGTTATCGGTTGGTGCCGTATTTGTTCTTCTTATTTGCTCGGGCTTTTTTTCTGGCTCAGAAACTGCACTAACCGCAGCTTCAAATGCCAGAATGAAATCTTTAGAAAAAAAAGGTAATAAAAGAGCAAAAATTGTAAATAAACTACGTGATAAAAAAGATAGATTAATCGGTGCATTATTATTAGGTAATAACCTTGTTAATATTCTAGCATCGGCATTAGCAACATCAGTTCTAATTAAAACATTCGGTGAAGCAGGAGTTGTATATGCAACTTTGGGTATGACTTTACTGGTTTTAATTTTTGCTGAAGTATTACCAAAAACATATGCTTTGAATAATGCCGATAGAATGGCTTTAAAAATTGCACCAGTAATTAGAGTTCTGGTAAAAATACTTGCTCCAATAACTGATTTAATCACCAGAATTGTAAGATTAACTATGAAGCTATTTAATGTTGATATATCTGCATTTGCAGTTGGTTCACATATCGAAGAACTACGTGGAGTAATTGAATTACATGGTGAAGAAAGTGGAGAGGCAATAACGGCTGCTAATGAAGAGAGAGCGATGTTAAGATCTATTCTAGATCTAAATGATGTTGAGGTATCTGAGATTACAATCCATAGAAAAAATGCCTTGATGATTGATGCGGATCTACCAGTAGAAGAAATAATTGATCAAGTTTTAAATAGCCCATATACAAGAATGCCATTATATCGAAATAATATTGATAATGTTATCGGAGTTATTCAGACCAAATGGGTTCTGCGTGAATATAAAAATTGTAATGGCGATATGGATAAAATCAATATTCAAGATGCTTGTTTAGAGCCTTGGTTTGTACCAGAATCAACCAATCTATATGATCAATTACAAGCTTTCAGAAAGAAAAGAGAGCATTTTGCATTGGTTGTTGACGAATATGGAAGCTTGCAAGGTATCGTAACATTAGAAGATATTTTGGAAGAAATTGTAGGCGAGATATCAGATGAACATGATGTAACAGTATCAGGGGTTCGTTCACAACCAGATGGCAGTTATTTAATTGATGGTAAGGTTACCATCCGTGATTTAAATCGTGATTTTGATTGGGATTTACCTGATGAAGAATATTCAACCATTGCAGGGCTGGTATTATTTGAATCGCAAACTATTCCAAATATTGGACAATCTTTTATATTCTATGGCTTTAGATTCGAAATTATCCGGAAACAAAGAAATCAGATTTCTTTGATAAAATTATTGCCACCTGAAAAATATAGGATAGCAGAACTTAATAATTGACCTTGTTTTTGCATAATGCTATTGTTCTTTTTTAATGTAAATTTATAAAATATTTTTATGAAATGTTTAAAAATAGTTATTTATTAAGGATATAAGATAATATGGGCGGTATTGGCGGTTTAACTGAGTTTAGAAGAAAAGAAGAAATTACTTTTCCAAAGATGCTTGGCAATTTATCAAATTTTGCTAAAGGTCTATTAGAAATCGTAAAAGAAGGCAATGTTAAGCAAGCAAGAGATTTTATCGAAGATGCTTATTGGCAGGGGATAGATACAAGTTTAGATAGTACTCTTATGATTTCAGCCATAATTAAGCAAGATATCCAGATGTTAAAATTCTTAAAACATTATTCAAAACCACTTGATAGAGAAGCAATCAATGTCTTGGAGCAAGAGGCAAATAACCCAGAAGATCTTCTACAATATTACAGAGTTTTAAGAAAAGCAGGGATTTATACAATCAGTAAAAATACATTAATGGATAATTCAAAACCAGAAGATGGTATTTCTAATATAAAAAATACTGATATACCGGATAAATGGAAAGAGATATTATCGGATTTACAAGGGGCTGGGTATGATAAAAGCTTTATCGGGGGCGAAGGTCTTGCATTAATAGACCAAGGTAAAGACCATGGGGGTATTATAGATATATTTATAAATGCTGATAAAGACGAATATGTTGAGAAGGAATCAGGTGTTTTTGAACTATTAAATAAGGAAGTAAGCTTGGAAAAGGTCTTATTTCAATTGTTAAATATTTCAATGCTAGAGTATAATACAGTAAAGCTTGGGCAGGATAGCGAAATCATTAATCCAGGTTACAAGATTTCATTTAATGCTAAAATGTCAGCCAATATTTATCTAATGGGACAAAATTCCGAACATGGTATTAACTCTGTTACAAATAATATTAGATCTGCGAGTAAGGGAATTGCTTTTGATGGTATAAATATAATTAAATCAAAAGATTACATTGATAAGTTAAAACAGGTTAACGCTAAATCAAGTTTAAAAGAAAATTTTAATTCGAAGCTATCCGTTACTAATAATGATAAATTAACCTTAAAAGAGATAAAGAAAAAAATGCACTATGAGAGAATATACCGTGAGATGAGAAAGTCTAAACCAATTAAACCTTCACAGAGACCTCAAATACTTCAAAGAGGCAGTAAAGAAATTATGTAATTGACTTGCGGTTGCCATAATGTTAATATCTTGCATTGAGTTAAATATGTGAGAATTGAATTGAAAACTGACAAACTAAATTTTGCTGAATGCCTAAGTAATCTATCTGAATTTCAGTCGGAATTATTTAAGATATCTAAACTGGGTAATGTTACAAAAACACGTAAATTTATTGATGATGAATATTGGGCTGGGTCTGATATTAATGTTAGTAAATATCATCTGCTTGATGCGATTGTAAGATTAGATTCTGATAATTTAAAACTATTAAAAAACTACACAAATCCATTAGATAAAACTGCAATTGAGCTATTAAAATCTGAAGCATCTGATCCAGCAGAGCTAGAAGAATTCTATAGAGTAATCGTTAAAGCAGGAATTAGAAATATATCACAATCTGAATTTATTGAAGAGGCTGCTGACGGTAAAATAAGAGTAGTTAAAGAAAGAGATTCAATTGCAATTCCAGAAGAATGGAGCAGGTTATTAACTGCTTTTCAAAAGCATAGTAAAAAAGAATGTTATCTATCAGGTAAGAATCTATCAGAATTATATTTGGGGAATAAAACAGATAATGAGATTGTATTCCTTGTAAATGCACATCCCTTAGACGGTGATAATATTGATGTAATACGTAAGATATTAAAGAAGGCTAAGTTTAAGATTGACAAAAAAATAAAAGTAAATTTTGAAACAGCTAAAATGATCTATAAAGGAAAAGAAGGAGAATTAGTATCTGGCTTCGCTACATATACTATTCCTGTAACTTTCAATAAAAAAGATTTCAATATTGTTGTTCATCCTTATATGGGGCCTGCTACTGATTGGCTAGGTATTTATAAAAAACCAGAAGAACAATTATTATTCAATGGTAGTAAATTCATTAAAACTACTGCTTATAATGAATTTCTAAACGATTATTATAATAGACCTGCTGGGCCTTCTTTTGGACCAGAGGAATCGGAAGTAATTAAATCTTTAAGATTAAGAGCAGAAAAAAGGCAAAAAGCCCAAGAAGAAGGCAAAATCAGAATGATAAATAATAAAAGAAATGGCGGAGCAAATTCTTGGAATTAGATAAACAAAATAATCAGAGTTTAAGTTTAAAATTCTTGGAAGCTAATATCTCATCAGAGTTTGAGGTTAAGCTTTTGCAAGTAACTAGAACTGGTGATATTTCCAAGGTTAGGGAGCTTTTTGATAATCAGCATTGGAATTATCAATCTAACGCAAAGACAAGCATTACAAATATTACAATGATTGATGCGGTGATTAGAAATGATTACCAGATGCTAAAATTCTTAAAAAACTATTGCCCAGAGCTTGATGAACAGGCAATTAAAATTATTCAAAATGAAGCAGAGAAAACTGGTGAACTAAAGCAATATTATCAAAGCTTAAGGAAGGCTGGGATTTATAAATTATTTAAAAAAGAACAGAAAGCTTTAGAAGATAAGGAAGTTCAAGAGCCATCTAAATCTAATATAGAAGATGAGATAGTTGTTGATGAGATTACAAATGAATTAGACATTGATAAAATTCCAAAAGATTTAAAGCAAGTTTTAAAATTAATTCATGATGCTGGTTATAATAAAAGCTTTATTGCAGGTTTAGGCTTGGCTAATATTCATCTAAATAATCCAAATATAAATGACTTTAATCTCTATATAAATGCAGATGGTTATGAACAAGCAAAAAATAAAAAATTCTCATTGCCGTTTTTAAAGAAAGAAAATTTCTCAGATAAACTATTAAGAATACTATCTAAAGAAGGTGTATTAGTTAATTTTGTAGAAATAATTGACGGCAAACATTCGAGCTTCACTAGTTCTAAATATAAAATAGCATTAAATAATGGAGATTTAAAAATTAATATTAACTTGATGGGTAAGAATAGAGAACATGAAATAAGTGACGTTTTGAGAATTTTAAATTATAAACATGCTATTGCTTATGATGGTAAGAAAATAACTACAACAAAAGATTATGATGATAATATCAGAGTTTTAATTTCTAGAGCAAGATTTAAAAAAGAAGTAGCAGAGTTAAAAAATACCCTTACGAAAAGAGGGCTAATAGGGCGTAAAAGACCTTTTGCACAGAGCTTATTTTTACCTGTTGAAAAAAGAAATAGGAAGAAAACATTCTATTCAAGAGAAGAAAGTAAAAGTGAAAAGGTTTATAGGCTAAAAAAGAGGGGCTTTTTTAAGTAGTTTTATGAAGAAGAAAATTAACCATAAAAACCAAGATAAGACATATATCAATGATGATGGAGTCGTTATCTATAATGAGCCTTGTTTCGAAGATAAAGGTACAGAGCTTAGCAAAAAAATATTAGAATTAGATCATATGAATAAAGGTATATTATCTACGTCAAGGCGAGGTGATGTCACAGAATTAAGAAGAGAATTAGACAGTTTCTATTGGAGTGGATTATTTAAAATTAAAGAAAATATAATCCTAACTGAAGCAATAATAAGAAATGATTATAAAATAGCTCAAGTTTTAAAACATTATTCAAGCCCCTTGGATGAAACATCATTAAGAA
>CALDHH010000190.1 GCA_937941575.1 uncultured Alphaproteobacteria bacterium
AATTGTAAGCTCGCTGGCTGGTTTCAAAGCAATGCCAGCATCTCCTGCCTATTCCACCAGTAAAATTGCCATTCGTAATTATGGGGAAGCTATCAAGCCATTATTAAACAAGAATGGGATTAAGCTATCAGTAATTTGCCCTGGATTTATAAAAACTCCGTTGACTGATGCCAATAATTTTAAAATGCCCATGATAATGAGCGTTAAAAAAGCAGCAAGAATAATTATAAATGGATTGGACAAAGGCAAATCTAGGATTGCATTCCCGCTTCCAATTTATATATTTGTTCTAATTTTGTCTTATCTACCTAATTTTTTAACTGATAAAATGTTATTAAAAGCATCGAAAGGCGATATGAAAAAGCCGTTGATGTAAAAAAAGCCCCCAAATTAAAAGAGCTTTTTTATTAATTACATTCCCGCTTTTGCTTTTGCAACGCTAAGAAGTGTTTTATGCCTGCCATCTTTAAATGCTTTGATTGCAACATCAGTTTCTAAACCTTCAGGAAGTTGAGAAACCATATCTTCCATAGAAATATACTTTGATTGCAATTTAAATACTATTTCACCCATTTTAATAAGATTATGTTGATGAGCTATTTTACCTTCTTCTCCAGTAAACTTTGATTTAATGGCAGAACCCAATGATTTTCTAACACCCTTAGCTACATCACTAGTTATCTTTCTAACTTCTTTTTTTGTAACCAGTAAATCTTTTACAGCCTTAATATCAGATCTACTTTCTTCTAGTTCTGCTAAGTTGCTTATAAATAACTCTGTAAGACTTGCTACTTCTTTTAAATATTTAGATGTTATTTTTATTTCATTTACTGTCATTATACCAATTCCTTATTTACAACTACTTTACCTATGAAAATATCATACCTACTATCTTATGTAATGTCAACTAATAATTAAATAAAAAAATTAAGCCGGAATTTCCACTAAAACCTTTAACCCAGATCTTTCACTTCTTGATAATTTTATATCTCCACCATGAATATGGATGATATCCCTTGATATTGAAAGCCCAAGACCAACACCACCAGTTTTTGAATTTCTTGATCCTTCTAATCTGAAAAACGGTTTAAATACATCTTCTATTTTATCTTCTGGGATACCTTTACCATCATCTTCGATATATATTTCTAAATTTTCTTCGGAAATATTGGTGTGTAGCCAAATATTATCTGCGTATTTTGCAGCATTTGAAACCAAGTTTACGATTGCTCTTTCCAATGCATTTTTTTTAATGATTAATTCAATATCAGCATTAATATCAGCAATTATTTGGTAATCATTGCGTTTAGCATCTTGAACAATTTTATTTAATAAATCAGACATATTTACCAATTTGGGTATTTCATCTCCGTCCCCCCTTGTAAATGATAAATATGCATCAATCATTACCTGCATATCATTAACATCGCTTTTTAAGTCTTCGATATCTGGGCTATCCCCCAATATTGCCAATTGCAATTTCATTCTGGTTAATGGGGTTCTAAGATCATGCGATACGCCTGCTAACATTTCTGTTCTTTGTTCAATTTGTCTCTTAATTCTATTCTGCATATTGATAAATGACTTAGATGCCAGTCTGATTTCTTTGGCACCTGATGGTTTGAATTCTGGACAATCAATACCTTTACCAAATAATTCTGCTGCTCGGGCGAGGTTATAAATTGGTTTAATCTGATTACGCATGAATAAAATTGCAATGGCAAATAACACGAATGAGCTACCGAATAGCCAAAGAATAAATATATAAGAAGTCGGAGTATATAGCTTCTTCGCATAGAAGATGATTTTAACCACTCCTAACTCGGTCTCAACAAATACTTGGAACCATTTATCTTTCTCAAGCTCTTCGATAATTATTTTATTATCTATTTTCTCGGTTAATTTTTCAGTTAAGAATTGCTCAATATTTGGTATCCACCATTTTTTTGCAACATTATCAAACTTTCTCTCACCATCAAATGATACTAGTAATCCAGTAGTATTGGCACTTAGATTAATAACCCTATCAACCTCCATCTTACTTTCAGCTGTTTCAATCTGTCTTATAACCATTGATATTTCATCGGCAGTTGATTGGGCCAGGCGATTGCTCATTGATCGCCAATGCCGATCAAAAAATATGATAGTAGTTATCATTTGCAGTAATAATACAGGGGTTACAATAATCATTAAGAAACGACCAAATAAGGTACCTGGTAGATATTTCTTTATTGCTTTTCTATATTTAAATGGCAGATTAAAACGCATATAGATAATTCCAAAAAAAACCTGATAATTTACGCTATAAGCAAAATTAAATTATAAACTAAAAACGTAACTCTAGGACATCATAGCCGATAATCTCTGCAAGTAAAGATCAGAGTTTATAGACTAATCCCCATGGCGCAAGATGTAACCTTTACCACGAACAGTTTGTAAATATCTTGGTTGTTTTGGGTCTTGCTCTATTTTCTTGCGCAATCTGGTTACTTGCACATCAATCGTTCTCTCATTATTTTCATTACCAGTCAGCTTAGCTAGATCTTGCCTTGATATTATTTCAGAATTTCTTGCTATTAAAACCTCTAATAATAAAGCTTCTGTATCAGTTAATGTAATCTTATCTGTATCTGATTTTAATTCTCGATATTCTGGATTAAAAACTAAATTGCCAAAACAAATCTTACTTGCTTTTGCCTTAAAACCAGTTCTGTTTAAAATTGCATTAATCCTTAAACTTAATTCCTTTGGCTCAAATGGTTTAGCCAGATAATCATCAGCTCCCGCTTCCAAACCATCAATTCTTGAGCTACTCTCACCCAAGGCAGTTAATAATAAAACTGGTAATTCTGGTCTTTCTAATTTTAAATCTTTGGTTAAAGACATTCCATCTTCACCTGGCATCATAACATCCAAGACTACTAAATCATGCTCAAAATATTGTAAATTCTCACGCGCATTTTTTGCATCAATTGCGGTTGTCACCATGAAACCTTGTTCAGTTAAGTATCTATCCAATAGATTTCTTATTCTTTCATCATCATCGACTACTAAAATATGCGGCATTTCATTATATTTTAATTTTTTGTATTTAAGTTTCATAAAAAGAAATGTAACATTATTATAATAGAATGAATATTATTTTTTAAAGGACAAGAAAATGGCTGGATTTGATGATCGTGATGGTTTTATATGGGTTGACGGAAAATTCGTTGATTGGAGAGACGCAAAAGTCCCAATGATTTCACACGGATTCCATTACGCAGGCTTGGTATTCGAAGGCATCAGAGCGTATAATGGTGAAGCATTTAAACTACATGAACATAGCGAAAGATTAATTAACTCGGCTAGATTAATCGATATGAAAGTGCCATATTCTGCCGAAGAATTAGATAAAGCCACAATTGAAACCATGGCAAAGAATAATCTAACCGATGCATATATCAGACCAATTGCTTGGCGTGGTGCAGAACAAATGGGCATTACTGGGCAAGATACGACTATTCATACTGCAATTGCAGTTTGGGAATGGCCAAGTTATTTCTCACCTGAATTATTAGAAAAAGGCATTTCATTAAAAACATCAAAATGGAAAAGACCTGCCCCAGACACAGCCCCTGTCCATAGCAAAGCGGCTGGCCTATACATGATATGCACAATGTCTAAACATGAAGCAGAGAATGCTGGATATACTGATGCTTTAATGCTTGATTACCGTGGTTACGTGGCGGAAGCAACTGGTGCCAATCTATTCTTAATGAAAGATGGTAAAATCCATACTCCAACTCCCGATTGTTTCTTAAACGGATTAACCAGACAAACAGTAATCGAACTTGCCAAAAAGCGCGGAATTGAAGTTATCGAACGCCATATTCAACCAGCTGAGCTAAAAGATTTCGATGAGATATTTATCACAGGTACAGCAGCCGAAGTAACCGCAATCGGTAAAATTGATGATATAGAGTATAAAGTTGGCGATATAACTAAATTATTACGTGATGATTATAATAATTTGGTAAATGGACGTGAGCTACAGCAAGCAATTGCTTAGGAGTAATCTTTATAAGATTCAGGAATTTAGCAAATTATTACTAAATTCCTGTTCTAACCACATATATATTTAAATTATAATTGATAATAGCTCAAGCAGCTCTCTGTTCCAAAGGTTTAACTTCTCTTTGTTCCATACCATTATAAACATTTAATGGGCGCATTAATTTATTATCTTCTAATTGCTCCATAATATGGGCTGTCCAGCCTGTGATACGGCTCATTACAAAGATTGGGGTGAAGACTGGGATGTCAAAACCCATTAGATAATATGCCGGTCCAACTGGGAAGTCTAAATTCGGGTGGATGCCTTTTTTCGATACGAATGTATCTTCTAATATTTTTGAGATTTCCAACCATTTTTGACCATCGCGCAGATTAGCAACTTCATGGAATACTTTAGTCATATATGGAACCCTAGAATCGCCATCTTTATATACTCGATGCCCAAAACCCATGACTAGTTTTTTATTAGCCATCGCATCATCAATCCAAGCTTGCGCTTTTTCTGGTGAACCGATTTCTAATAATGTGTGCATTACCGCTTCATTAGCACCGCCATGTAATGGACCTTTTAATGATCCGATTGCACCCGTAACTGATGAATAAATATCCGATAAAGTTGATGTGATTGCACGCCCAGTAAATGTTGAGGCATTAAATCCATGTTCAGCGTAGAATATTAAGCTAGTATCAAAACATTTAACAACCGCTGCTTCTGGCACTTTACCAAAATACATATAGAAGAAATTTTCAGCCAAGCTTAGATCATCTCTTGGAGCGATTGGCTCTTGCCCATTACGTAATCTAAAATCTGCTGCAATAATTGTTGGTATTTTGGATAACATCGCAATTGATTTTCTTACATTCGCATCAAAAGATGGATCTTCCCAATTCTCATCCTGTACTCCTAAGAAGCTAACAACAGTTCTTAGAGTGTCCATTGGATGGGCTGATGCTGGGAATTGTCTTAGGATAGTCATTGCTTCATCGGATAGATCACGCATTGAGCGTTCTAGTTTTAAGAAATCTAATAATTCTGATTTATTTGGTAATTCGCCGTGCCAAAGAAGATAGGCAACCTCTTCAAATGAACAATTCTCTGCCAAATCTTGCACTGCATATCCACGATAAGTTAATGAATTTGTCTCTTGGACTACTTTTGATACTTTTGAAGTATCGACATAAACGCCCATTAATCCTTTGTGAATTTCAATATCAGACATGTAAATTTCTCCTATAAATAAATTAGTTACAATTGTTACTAATATTTATACAGAAGGCTTGTCCTGTTGTCGAGTGTTTGGAGCTTTAATATTATTAGCTTCTTTTTCTGCTTTACGCAGAGTAGATAGTCTATTTTCAAATCTTGTCCATTGCATTATTTCAATCTTTTCTAATCTTGCAATCTCAACCTTTGGCAATACAGCTCTTTTCTCTTCAATCGCATTCGTTAATCTTATAATATATTGCTGTTCATTATATAATTTTTGCTTACGAGCCAGATTAATCTTACTTAAGTTTTTCTCTTCACTTGTGCCCATAGTAATTGGGTATTGCTTTACATCAAATCCCAAAGTTCTATCGAAATAGCTTTTGCTAGTACCAGATGGACCATCTGCGGTTGCCATTATCAAAGATTTTCTAGCAATCGATACTTCTAATTGTTCTTCCTTGCTAAGCTGTTGCCTAGCTCGCTTATTCAAAGCATCACCGACATAGTTTTCTGATTTTTGATCGGCAACACAAGTTATTGCATAAACTGGGTTACCATCTTCTTGTTCAACTTTTAACAGTTTAAATTCATAAATAGGAACGCTTGGGATTTCTCTATTGGCTAGCAATTCAAACATATGGACTAATTCTTGTAATTTTAAGCCTTTATATTCTAGTAATTTACCCTTAACCAAACCATCTTCATCTTTATCAACTCCAAGGGTTAAGCCTTTGAATTTTGGCGTACCAGAACGCAATGATCTGCAACAAAAATCACGTTTATATCCGTTTAAATATCCATCTTCACGATTACTCGGTTTATAATGCGGCTCACGCATTAATGATCCATAAGCAAAAACCCGAATAGTATCCAAGTTCCTTAAATTAACATTATTCTCTTCCAAAGACTTCTTTAACCCTGGAAAACGGTCAATTATTTTATCAAGCTTGCTATATAATGATTTCTTATTAAATTCCGCTTTATTATTTTTTTTATTTTGATCCATGTAAATATATTGCCATTAATTAATTAAAATATGGATAATATATAGGCTTTATTTTTAGAATTGCAAATGGATTGTCAAATTATTTACATTAAATATACTAAACCTTAAAATTATAAAGATCTTTATCAAATTCATTATAATCTTC
>CALDHH010000191.1 GCA_937941575.1 uncultured Alphaproteobacteria bacterium
TCTCATGATGAGGTTTTCTTCCCTTAACTGATTTGGCAAAATTCTCCATTTGTGAATTTTTATTACCTTTAATAACGGCAACATCTATTGTTAATAGATCCACTTCTTGGAACATTTTCTCTGCTCCATGTTTTGATGGTACTGGGTCAGTAATATCACCATCAGATATTATCATCATATGGACAAAGCCATATAGTTCATTTGGTTTACTATGTCTTTCTTCTGCCAAAGTCTTTGCAGTCTCTGGGAAAACATATTCTAATGAAGTTCCACATTGCAATCCCTGTCTTGCTTTTTCCATTTCCCGACCAATTTCAGTCAAATTCATACCAGGCTGAACAAGGATAGGTGGATTTGCATTACCCCACATACCAACATAGACATCCATATTCATTTCTTTAGCTCTAGAACCTTCAAACAGAATAACTGCAGCTTGCAAAGCGCTTTCCAAAGCAGATGGAGCTCCTGTACTGCCTCTACTTGATGCACTACCCATACTACCCGAGCCATCAATCCAAATAACCACTTTACTTCTTACTGGCTCATCAATAGTTTTCTCAATACGAAATTTATTAAAATCATCCATCTCAACTGTATTGGACTCTTTCTTTATAATATAATTTCTCTGAGCTTCATTACTTAAAGTTTCTTTTAAATCACCTTCAGGAAGAATATCTAACTTGTTTGACAAGAACTTTTTCTTCTTAGTTTGCAAATCACGGATACTTCTTAAGGTTTTTCTAATATTTGAAATTGGCACAACTAATTCAGCAACTCTTTTTGGATAATTAGTCCAAGATTGTTTTGCAAGATCGCCTAAGCTTTTACCATCGCCCTTGCCTGCTTGATCAGATGGTTTATCCGAAGGCTGAGCTTGGCCATCTGATGGATCACCACCATCTTGTCCGTCCTGCCCATCTTGTCCATCTTCACCAGCTTCTTGCTGTTCCATTTCTTTTAATTGTTCTTCGGCTTCTTCCATGGTTTGACCGTCGCCATCTTGACCATCGCCATCGGAATCTTGACCATCTTGTCCGTCTTGGCCATCCTGCCCATCTTGTCCGTCCTGCTCATTGGCAAGCTCTGGAGTTTCTGGTGGCATTTCAACGCCAGGCATGTCTCCGACGCCGTCAACTGACATTGTGCTATCTTCATCAACACCTAATTGAGATTCTTCTGAACCCTGACCATCTTGCTCATCGCCAGATTGATCCATTTCAGATTCTTCGCCTTGTTCACCCTGTTGCGGATCACCTTGTTCATCACCGTCTTGAGGATCGCCTTGCTGTGGGTCACCTTGTTGCTGCTCGCCATCCTGAGGTTGACCTTGACCATCACCTTTTTGAGGTTTTCCTTGGCCTTTTTGACCTGGCTGCCCTGGTTGACCTTCTTGTCCCTCTTGACCTTCTTGTCCGTCCTGACCATCTTGACCTTCATCGCCATCTTGACCGTCTTGACCATCCTGTCCGTCTTGTTCTTGTTGCTGCTCCATCTCTTGTTCAACTTGTTCAGCAACGTTTTCAAGAATTTTTTCTAATAAATCATCTGAATATTTTTCCCAGATTTCTTCAATAATTTTATTACGTTTTTTATCATTATCCACAACCGCATTACGCACAGCATCTTCACCAAATAGAGATAGATGATGCTCAGCTTGCAAATGCTCTAAACCGTTTTCTCCACCACATAATTCTCTTAATTCTTTAAAATCTTCGTGATTTATGCCTTTAT
Organism: uncultured Alphaproteobacteria bacterium; assembly: GCA_937941575.1. Classification (GTDB taxonomy): domain Bacteria; phylum Pseudomonadota; class Alphaproteobacteria; order Micavibrionales; family CSBR16-224; genus CALDHH01. Next base: position 1,732 of record CALDHH010000191.1, read on the forward strand.
TATCGCCATTAACAACTTTTGATCCCATTTTTCTTAAAGATTTAGTAGTCCTGATCCAATCAGTATTAACCCCTGCTTTTTTCCAATTCTCATCAGTATTTTCAAATAATTCATTATTTTGAAAGAAACCTAAAGATACCGCATTTACAAGATTCATATATCTAGCCGATGGGTTAAGCTCACCTGAGTCAATTTCACCAGCATCAGAGAAGCCCTGCATACCAACGCCATAACCAGTAACAGCAGTGTTATTTAAGGATACACCATAATCTTGTAAATCTCTTTTACCGAAATTATCAACATAACGATTGGCTGTATTTCTCTCACCCGCTTCGAACATCATGTTACGAAGTTCCCATTCAGCACTTAATAATCTTAGTTTCTTATATTCTGGTGGTGATAATGATTTACCCTTTTTAGCCACAAATTTCTGATGTTTAGCAATTAATGGCTGCATTTCACGAAATATATCATTCATGCGCTCCGGATATGAAACTGATAATTGTGCATAGCCTGCTTCACGTAGAACATCTGCTCTCGCATGTTCAAAACCCATGATTAAGCTTTGCATGAAATCAATACCAATTGCATTTTGACCGCGGTCAAATACAAAGCCAGAATTTGGAGCAGACCATTTAAACTTAGTCTCTTTTTCCTTAATCGCATCACGGATTTTGCTTGCGTGGACAATAATTTCTTGGACAGATCTTTTGGTGTCACGAACTGCCTTCCAAAGATCAGTTCCCAATATATTACCATCTTCTTGTGGTTTATCCCATACTAACATTTGATGTGGGTTAACTGAGATATAACCCAGCGCAGCGCCCCAAATCAATTGGTGACTTGGAGTTGAAATATCTGGCTTCTTTGGAATATTACCTGTTTTAACGGCTTCTAATACGTTTTGAACTTCACTCAGGAAGCCCTCGCTTTGATCTGGAATACTATTTAAAAAAGCCTCTAAGCTTTTCAAACTGAACGAATCTGGTTTATCTGAGTTCTGAGCTTCTCTAATTTTTGAGTTTAAAAGTAAGCGATGTTGAGTCAACGGCTCTTGTAGAATATTCTCTAGCTTTTTTTTGTGACTATTTTTACTCATTAAGACCCACTCTTTAAAACAGTTAAATAAAATACAGAATCATTAATTCCATAATAACCAACAAACCAATCAAAGAACCTAATGGCTAACCTCTTGTTTTTAATATATTAAAACGAGGTTTCCTTACACATCAAATTCTTAATAAATAGTTAACAGTTTATTATAATACCTAAATATATAAAAAAATCAAGCTCAAAGTTAACATATGGGAAAGTTAAAAAAATAGATCTTTTCTAATATTATGATTTACAAGGTATTTAAGGAATAAAATTACAAAAAACCGAGTGTAAAATTTGCTAAATAAAAAGCCAAGTATAAAATTATACTTGGCTTTTTTAAAAATTTCATCTTGAAAGTAATTATTCTCTCATATCTCTTTGAGTTTTTTCTTTTCTCTCATGTCTTTCTTGTGCTTCTAAACTTAATGTTGCAATTGGCCTTGCATCAAGTCTTTTAACGCCAATTGGGTCACCAGTTTCTTCACAATATCCGTAATCATTATCTTCAACCATTTCCAAGGCAGAATTAATTTTTGAAATTAATTTTCTTTCTCTATCTCTAGTTCGAAGTTCTAAAGCATGATCAGTTTCAGCCGAAGCTCTATCTGCGATATCTGGTTTCTGTAGATTATCTTCTTTTAAACCTTCTATGGTCTCACTAGACCCTTCCAGTAATTCAGTTCTCCACCTGATTAATTTCTGGCGAAAATATTCCAGCATTACTGGATTCATATATTCTTCTTTATCAGTCGGTTTATAATCCGGTGGTAGTATTGTCGATTTTGTTTCTGCCGCAGCCATAATTTCATCCTTAAATCATTAATAAAAATAAAAACATTCTTAATATTTAATTATAACTAATACCTTAAATGTTTTGCAAGCTCTATTTCTGCTCTCATCTCAATTTCATTCAAAACTGAGGTTAAAGCAGATGAAGAGACGGTGTGTTTTTTCTCCTGAATAGTTCTTGATAGATCCTGTAAGTCGCTTACGGATATAGAACCAGATAATAGCCCCAACCTTATTTCATTTAATTTATCAAGCATAGTATCGGCTCTTTGTAACATTTGTTGTTTAGCTTTTTCATCCAAGCTATCGCCAGATTCTTGCACAGATAATAAAGCATCAATTTGGCTAATGCTTGATATACCAGATAGGCTCTCTACCGTATCCGCACTTCCAGCAGCATCACTCATTAGTTTATTAAAAGCGGTATCACCCGTTTTTTTAGCTGTGCCTGTTTTTGAAGTCTTACCGGTTTTACCAGTTTTCCCAGGTCCTGTTACTTTCATATTATTACTAACCTTAATATATAGAAGGAAAAAATTTCCTAGTTACACCCTAGTTCTAATACATCTAACCATGCCTAGTCAATAGATTAAAGTAAGTTAAACCTTTGTTTTTACTAATTATTATAAACTGGCATGATTTTCGCTTATATAAAACTGTAGAATTTAAAGTATTAATGTGAGGTTAACATGAATTTATTAAAGCAAGCTATATCAAAAATAAGCATTATTATGATGATTGTCTTATTTAGTTTCGTATCAATAAATAACGCAAATGCCACCCGCATCAAGGATATCGTTGATATCGAAGGTGTGCGTGACAATATGCTTGTTGGATATGGTCTTGTGGTTGGTTTAAATGGAACTGGGGATTCACTTAGTAATTCACCATTTACTAGACAGAGTTTAATCGCGATGTTAGAGCGAATGGGAGTGAATATCAGGGATCAAAATATTAACACAAAGAATATTGCGGCTGTTGTAGTAACAGCAACCCTGCCTCCATTTACCAATCAAGGTTCAAAAATTGATATATCAATCTCAACCCTTGGTGATGCAAAAAGCCTGCAAGGTGGTACTCTATTAGTAACTCCATTATTAGGTGCGGATGCAAAAGTATATGCAGTGGCTCAAGGACCATTAACAATTTCTGGTTTTTCTGCTAGTGGTGAAGGTGCAAGTGTTACCCAAAATATTCCAACAACGGCAAGAATTGCCTCTGGTGCGATTGTCGAGCGTGAGATCGAATTTGATTTAAACGATATGGAGACTGTAAGGCTAGCCCTAAGAAATCCAGATTTCACAACTGCTAGAAGAATAGCCCGCGCAATCAATAGGTTTATTGGCACAAAGATAGCCACAGCACAAAATCCAGCTTCTATAGAAGTTAGCTTACCTAGAGGACAAGGAACCAATTTCGTTGAATTAATTACAGATATTGAACAATTAAGAATAGACCCAGATCAAATTGCAAAAGTAGTGATTGATGAGAAATCAGGCACAATTGTAATGGGTAGAGATGTTAGAATAAGCACAGTTGCTATTGCTCAAGGAAGTTTAACTATCCGTATAACAGAAACTCCAGAAGCATCACAACCAAATGCATTTGCAGAGGGAGATACAGTAGTTCTACCAAGAACTGACTTATTTATCTCAACCGATGAAGATAGCAAACTTGCTGTAATCAATGAAGGAGTTAGCTTACAAGATTTGGTGACCAGCTTAAATTCATTAGGAATTGGTCCACGTGATATTATTACAATATTACAATCAATCAAAGCAGCTGGTGCCCTACAAGCAGAAATAGAGGTGATCTAATGGATATTAGTAGTAATTTCGACAATGCATTAAACACAATCAAACAAGGTGCTGATGTATCGGTAAAAAGTTTAAAAGAAAAAGCAAAAATAGAAGAAGCAGCAAAAGAATTTGAGGCAGTTTTTGTATCACAAATGCTAACCCATATGTTTTCAAGCGTAAAAGTGAATGATACATTTGGTGGTGGCAAAGGCGAGGAAGTATTCCGCAGTATGATGGTTAACGAATATGGCAAAAACATTGCACAAAACGGCGATCTTGGCATTGCAAATCATGTAAAAGAAGCAATGATCCAAATGCAAGAAGGCAAATAGAAAATCGGAGAATATAAAATGACAAACAAACAAAACATAAATATCGAATTAAGCAATATGCTACAATTAATTAAAGATTTCACAGAGCTATTAGATTTAGAGACCAAAGCATTAAGAGCATCTAATTTTGGATTAGTTGATGAAATCCAAGCAGAAAAAAGAACTATGGCAGATAGATATTCTAATCAAATAGAATTATTGCACCAATTAAAATCTGAGAACCAATCAGCCAAAGATAGCTTAAAAGAACAAATAATTATTGCTAGAACTAGTTTCACAGAAACATTAAAGAAAAATCTAACCACTTTGGATGCAGTTAAGCTTAGCAGTAAACGCATAATGGATAAGATTATTGGTGCAGCAAGAGAAAGCGTTGAAGAGAAAAACGTATATACACCAAACGGCTTTTATACGTCAGAGAGAAATACACCGATTAGTATTGATCATAACTTATAAAGTAATCAGTTAAGATAGCTTATTACTCTTACTATTAATTGAAGATTTTGGAATCTCCAATAATTCTGCTGGAATTACTCTGGATTTATCAAAGCTACCGAAATCAGTATAGGCATCTTCAAAGCCTTTTGGCATATGAGCTAAAGATGTCAGATTATTTTTTGTGCAAGCTACCCTGCCTGTAACAATCTTTGGTGCGCCTTCTAAACTTCTCAAACGGTTACCAGTGCAGATGAAATCACCATTTACCGTTACATTACTTAAATCTGGCAACTTACTTAAATTAAAATCATTTAAATATAAATCATCATTAATGATTATTTCACCATTATCTTTTACCTCATAATCAACTGCTCTATTTTCAAGCAATTCTATTATATCCACATTACTGGTAAGGAATTTTGTATAATGTTGTAAATCATCGCTATAAAGACTCATATCCATTTGATAATTTCCAAACACATTTGATGAAACGCTATCTGCTATATCTCCTGCTTTATTAATAAAGGATACAATTTTTTCTCCTTGTATCTGACTAACTCTATAAGCTCTGTCACCTTTTTGATTTTGATATGGCTTTAATAACAGCCTTGATAATGGGTTATATATATTGGGATCATCTTTTTTTATTAGATAAGCAATTATACTTCCATGTTCTATATCATTTGGTAATTTGAGGTTATGTCCCCTATCATCATCATATGACATACAGTTTTTCCAAGTTTTTCTTGTCGACATATAAGCAATATCTATTGCTCTATCTGATAATACTAATAGATGTTCATTTGCATTAAATTCATCTTGATTAACCTCTCTGGTTTTATCTTTTTTAAATTCTTCTGCTAATTCTCTATTCTCTTTTATTAATTTACCTATTCTAAATTTTTGCTTATTTTTTTCATCTGTTGCATAACCAGATTTGTAATCTAGGATTATATATCCTTTTTCTTCTAAAAACTCTGTTATTTTTAATTCTGTTGATGATTTATTATCATCACTACCTAGTTCGAAATACAGCCTTCTTTTATTTCCTCCTAAAAGACCATGACCCAAATTCGTAAATTTGCTGGTTGCGGCATTTAAATTTGCTTGTCTTTGTTCTTTGCTAAATAAAGGATCTGCATTCTTGTCAGTTCTTTTGGTAAGCTCATCTAAATCTAATCTCGCAGCTTCATTCAATAGCCAAGCCAAATCTTCTACAGCTCTATTCATACAACAGGAAATTGCATATTTCCTGATTGCACTTATATACTTATCAGACATATCACCAGTTACGACTTTGGCAACATGATTATCTATCTTCTGCCTAAACCTATCCTTTAATGAATTTACTTCACCTTGGGATAAATATTTTAAATCTGTTTTCTGTTCTTCTGACATTATATAACCAATGTAATTAAATTTAATAATAATATATAAAATAACACTTATTCATTAAATATATTATAAACAGCAGCAAAGCTTATGTCAAGATTATTTGGTCTACTTGTTATAAATGGTATATTGCTTGCTTTAGATTAGCTAAGAAAAAAACTTGGCATCATATTCAATAGGGAAAAAATTACCTAGTCAGGCATAAAACTACCCTGTATCCCCCCTATTATATAAAAATTCCTATAGAATAAACATCCCTTAAACCCAGTATATCAGCCATTTTTAAAACTGGCATTAGAATTGCAAATAATAATTCCGAGTTAACAGTTTTAATTTTTTAGAAGGTACAAATAAGAAGATGGTCGAAATTAGTTCATATCAGCAATTACAAGCTACAAATAATGCCAACAGCAGAAAAGCTGATGGTGTTACGAATAGCCAGAGTGCTGATAAAGCCTTAGATAGACGCGATCAAGAAGAACTTCTTAAATCAAAAGAGAAATTAAAAGCCCTATTAAAAGAGATCAATAATAAAATAAATTCTGGGGAAATATCTAGTGCAGATTTGCAATCTGGAGATATCCAAGAATTTAAAGGGGAAATAAATGCCGCCCTTGAAAACACTAGTGAGCTTGAAGTTACGGATTTATCACCAGATTTAATCAGTAATATTGCCACTATATTAAATTCAGAAAGTGGCGAGTTTAAATCTCTATTAATAGATAAGAACAGCAAGTTTTACCAAGCAGATGAAGAAATTACTTCATCAGAGGTTAATCCAGTTTTACCTCTAACATTAAGTCAGTTATCTCCAAACACCACCAATGTTAAAGATGACGCATTAAAAACTACCACACAAACAACCACACAAAACGACTTAAATGTTAGAGGTAACAACCAACAACCAGCTGCTGAATTTGTTGCAACAGGTGATAAAAAATCATCTGACGAACATAACAGTATTTATCAACAGCTAAAAGCAGCCAGCCAAAAAGCACAAGCAACTGGTGGACAGCAACAAAGCAATGTTGAACAACAAAATATTGCTAATCCAAATCAAAACAATAATGCAAATAATGCTAATAATAATTCTAATAAACTAGCTGGTTTCGCAAGTTCACCATTACAAGCAAGCATAATTGCCAATGACCAGAACTTTAATTTCTCTGGTAATAATAATGGTTATTCAGCTGACCCTTACATGCAAGAATTAGGCTTAGCTAACAAAGCTACAAAAACAAATGGTTCTGGTAGTTTGAACTTTGCTCAGCAATTACAAGATAGCGCAAAACCTGCATCCCAACAATTAAACATCCAAATTCAAAAAGGTGTAGAGAATAAAGTAAATGGTCTAACCGTTGAACTTCACCCTGCTGAGCTTGGTAAATTAGATGTAAAATTAAACATCGATGATAACGGAGTTTTAAAAGCAAGCATTATGGTTGAAAAGCCAGAGACTTTGGCTTTATTACAAAAAGATAACGCTGATTTAATGAAAGCATTACAAGAAGCTGGAATTCAAACCGATGAAGGTTCATTAGATTTCAACTTAAAGCAACAATCCGGTCAAGATGATTTTGATAAAGATCAGAACGCATTTGGTAAATACGAAGATAGCCAAGGCCTAAGTAATTCAGAAGACGAAACAGAACATGAATTACAAATAGATATCGGTAATAATAATTATATTTCCAACGGCGGCATAAATGTTGTTGTCTAATGAAAGAGAGTTAACATGTCAGTTTTAGACATTTCAAATGTATTATCAACTGTAACTGCAAATATCAATGGTACAGTACAAGAGGAAACCCAATTAAATCAGGATTTCGATGATTTCCTAAGCTTGCTAACCACTCAATTGCAAAATCAGGATCCTTTAGAGCCAACTGATACAACAGAATTTACAAATCAATTAGTCGCATTCTCACAAGTAGAACAACAAATTAGTACAAATTCAAAATTAGAAGACTTGCTAAGTCTGTCTGCCTTCAGCTCAAATGCAATTGGAGTTGGCTTTATCGGTATGAATGTTGAAGCGACTGGAGATCAGATGCTCTTTGATGGCTCTAACCCAGCAGAATTTGGATATGAGTTAAGCGGTGCATCATCACAGACTGTTTTAACGATTAGCGACCAACAAGGAAATATATTATTCAACACAACCGGTGGAGAAAGAGGAGTTGGTAAACATACATACTCTTGGAACGGTAAAGACATTAACGGAGATACAGCCCCAGCAGGTTACTACACAGTAAGTGTGGCTGCCGCTAGCGAAGATGGATCAAACCTAACCACAAGCACTTCTGTATCAAATTTTGTACATGGTGTTGAGACTGGCAGTAATAATGAAATTATATTATTAGCTGGCGAAGAAAAGATTAATATTGCAGATGTGGAGAAAGTATATGCTCCGGCTCCTGCACCGATAGAAGATGATTCAGAAGAATCAGGAATTTAACCCTTAGAAAAGGAGAGACACCATGAGTGTATTTGGTTCACTATTTACAGCAGTATCAGCCCTAACGGCCCAAGGTCAATCATTGGCAATGATATCTGATAATATCTCAAATGTAAGCACAGTTGGTTATAAAAGAACCGATGCTCAGTTTTCATCCCTTGTAACAACGAGTGGTACTAACACAGCATATACACCCGGTTCAGTAAGTGCCAATCAGTCAAAAACAGTTGCCCAACAAGGTATTTTACAACAGACAAGCTCATCAACCGATCTTGCGATAAGTGGTAATGGTTTCTTCGTTGTACAACGTGGCACCGAAGGCGAACAAGAGACATTATATACAAGAGCTGGTTCATACACAGAGAATGAAGAAGGTTTCTTAACCAATACATCAGGCTTTGTTTTAATGGGATGGCCGCTTGATCAAGATAGTAATCTACCGTCAAATCCAGGTGATCTATCTTCTTTAGTTCCAGTTGATGTAGCATTTCTTGGAGGTTTAACTCAGGCAACAACAAGTGCAGCACTATCGGTGAACTTAGATTCAACTAACGCAGAGCAAGCATATCCAGTAGTAGATGGCTTCACAGAAGATTTCTCTCGTGTAATTAGAGTATATGATAGTTTAGGTGAAGGGCAAGATTTAACGATTAATTTCGCGAAACATGAATCACCAACTGCCACAGTTACAGGAACAACTGATCTTTCAATCATCGATGGTGATTTGGCAACAAGTCCAGGTATTGATGCAACTGATACATTTGATTTAACAGTTGGCGGGATTACACAGACTATAACTCTTGATGGCGATCTGGCCCAAGTGGTAAATGACATTAACGGAATTGAAGATGGTGTTGGTAACCGTTTAGCTTTCGCTGAATTATCCCCAACTGGAAGATTAATCATCAAAACAAGAGCCCTTGGTGATACTGTAACCTTAGCAGATGGTCTTGGAACTCCGCTTGTTGATGCATTTGGCATGACATCTGGAGTAACAGCACCACCAACAACTCCTAACTTATTGGCAGCTCCACTTAGCACACCAAATAGTGAAGGTTGGTGGCATATGAATATTACTGGTCCAAATGGTGAAATATTAACCGAAGGATCTATGAACTTTGATGGTAATGGACAGTTAAATGCTGCCGAAGATGCCGATGGCCTAGTATTGGCTACAATGAGTAATATTGACTGGGGTAATGGTTCATCAGAACAAGACATCAATTTCGATATGTCTTCATTTACTCAATTCTCCGGAGATTTCAATGTTATCTCATCTACTCAAAATGGTGCAGAACTTGGTTTAAGAACATCTGTATCAATTGATAGAACAGGTAATGTAACTGCCCAGTTTAGTAATGGACAAAGTACACAGATCTATAAATTGCCACTTGCCACATTTGCAAATGCCAATGGTTTGAATGAAGAAAGCGGTAACGTATATAGCGAATCTGATAATAGCGGTGGGTTTAACCTTCGTGAAGCAGGTCAAGGTAGTGCAGGCCTAGTCGAAGGTGGTGCATTAGAAGGATCAAATGTTGATTTAGCAGATGAGTTCTCAAAGATGATTGTAACTCAGCGTGCATATTCAGCAGGTACCAAAGTAATAACCACAGCCGATCAGATGACAGAAGAGCTGTTAAGACTTAGATAATAACTAGATTTTTCAGGAAGAATCCGAAAAAGAAAAGAATGGGGACGTTAGGGCAGAAGCCCATAACGTCCCTTCTCTATTTATATTTAAGTTTATTTGAAAAACACAACCGTACGAATCGCATGAATCGTATGGTTTTTCGATTCTAAAAAATATCTCTGAAAGTTTTTTTAATAAAAATAACTAGGGAAAACATATATTTAATTATATTCTTTATGCAAAATAAATAAAATATTAACTACTTCCATGACATACTAAAGTTAGTTGCAAGGTAGTAATCCTTGTAAATTCAATAACCATAAATAACAACCTAGGAAAGGAAATTTATTATGGCTCAAGGTATAAACCTAACGGCGTCGTTACGTCAAAATCTATCAAGTCTTCAAAACACATCTGCATTAACAGCGAGAACCCAGAACCGATTGGCTACTGGTCTTGAAGTTAATAGTGCTTTAGATGATCCGAACGCATTTTTCGCATCACAAGCTCTAAGTAACCGTGCTGGAGATTTAAACAAATTATTAGACGGTATTGGACAGGCTACTCAAGTATTGAAAGCCGCTGACCAAGGTCTAACAACTTTAACTTCACTAGTAGAACAGGCACAATCAATTGCTGAAACTGCTCGTGATCAAACTTCATCTTCTGCGATTGATAC
>CALDHH010000192.1 GCA_937941575.1 uncultured Alphaproteobacteria bacterium
TTAAAGTAGCTAAAAATAAATAATAGATAGATATTATTAAATTTAAAAACAGTTATCATTAATTTGGTAACTGTTTTTTTATTTTTTTCGTTGTAGTATCTATCAGATATGCTTAAACTATAAATATTAAGATAAACAAAGATAAAAAAAGGAAAAAAATATGAGTTATCTGGATACGCCAATGAGTACACTAGTTCCGATGGTTGTTGAACAAACAAGTAGAGGAGAGCGTTCTTACGATATTTATTCAAGATTATTAAAAGAACGTATTATATTCTTAACTGGCGAAGTTAATGACCATGTATCAACATTGATTTGTGCACAATTATTGCATCTTGAATCTGAAAATCCAGAAAAAGATATTTATTTCTATATTAATTCACCGGGTGGAGTAGTTACTTCAGGTCTTGCAATGTATGACACAATGCAATATATCAGACCAGATGTTGCTACTTTATGTATTGGCCAAGCTTGTTCAATGGGATCATTATTACTTGCTGCTGGTGCAGAAGGTAAAAGATTCTCATTACCAAATTCACGTATCATGGTTCACCAACCATCAGGTGGAGCGCAAGGACAAGCAACAGATATCGAAATCCAAGCAAAGGAAATTCTAAGCCTGCGTAAAAGATTGAATGGCATATACGAAAAACATACAGGCCAAAAGATCAAAACAATCGAAGAAGCTTTAGAACGTGATAACTTTATGTCTGCGGAAGAAGCAAAGAAATTCGGTATTATTGATGAAATCGTTGATAAAAGACCTGTTCCTGTTGAAGATGATAAAAAATAATCTATATAAATCATTATTATAAATTTAAATGAAATGAGGCCCTGATGTCTGATAAAACTGGTTATGCAGTATTACCTTTAAGGGATATCGTCGTATTCCCACATATGATTGTGCCTCTATTCGTTGGGCGTGAAAAATCCGTACAGGCTTTAGAAAAAGTAATGGGACTTGATAAAAAAGTTCTATTACTTTCCCAAAAAACTGCGGCAGATGATAATCCAAAAGAAAAAGATTTATATGAAATCGGAACTGTTGGGACTGTATTACAATTATTAAAATTACCTGATGGGACTGTAAAAGTTCTAGTCGAAGGATTACAAAGAGCAAAAGTTAAAAAATTCGTCAATAATGATGATTTCTTTGAAGCTGAAGTTGAATTCATTGAAGAAGAAGAGGGGATGGATGAAAGTTTAGAAGCTTTAAGCCGTGCCGTTATGACACAGTTTGAGCAATATGTTCGTCTTAACAAAAAAATTCCATCAGAAATATTAAATTCAGTTTCTCAAATAGAAGATCCATTAAGATTAGCAGATACAATATCTTCGCATTTGGTTTTGAAAATCTCAGAAAAACAAGATCTACTTGAAACAATAGATATTACAAAACGCCTAGAGAAGATATTTACTTTCATGGAAAGTGAAATCGGAGTTTTAGAAGTTGAGAAGAAAATCCGTGGGCGTGTTAAAAAGCAAATGGAAAAAACTCAACGTGATTACTATCTAAATGAGCAAATGAAAGCCATCCAACAAGAATTGGAAGGTAATGAAGAAGCTGTTGATGAGATTACTGAAATCAAATCCAGAATTGAAAAAACTAAACTTAGTAAAGAAGCAAAAACTAAAGCTCTTTCTGAATTAAAAAAATTAAAACATATGAGCCCAATGTCTGGCGAAGCATCAGTTGTGCGTAATTACCTTGATTGGATCCTTGATCTTCCTTGGGATAGCAGAAGTAAAACTAAAAAAGATTTAGATTTTGCTCAAGATGTATTGGATAGAGAACATTACGGTCTTAAAAAAGTAAAAACCAGAATTGTTGAATATTTAGCAGTCCTGCAACGTGTTAAAAAAATGCGTGGTCAGGTTTTATGCCTTATGGGTCCTCCGGGTGTTGGTAAAAGTTCACTTGGTGAGTCAATTGCGCGTGCAACAAATCGTGAATTTGTAAGAATATCATTAGGTGGTGTTCGTGATGAATCAGAAATCCGTGGACATAGACGTACATATGTCGGATCAATGCCTGGAAAAGTCATCCAAAGCATGAAGAAAGCTGGAAAATCTAATCCTTTATTCTTATTGGATGAAATTGATAAACTTGGTTCTGATTGGCGTGGTGATCCATCTTCTGCTTTATTGGAAGTTTTGGATCCAGTTCAAAATGCAACCTTTAACGATCATTATTTGGAAGTTGATTATGATTTATCAGATGTGATGTTTATCTGTACAGCCAATAGCTATGACTTACCGAGGCCTTTATTAGATAGAATGGAAATCATAAATCTATCTGGTTATACAGAGATTGAAAAAATTGAAATTGCCAAAAGACATTTAGTGCCAAAACAAATTGAATTACATGGTTTAAGTGCAGAAGAATTTAAAATTTCTGATAACGCAATCCGTGATTTAATTAGGCATTATACCAAAGAAGCAGGGGTTCGTAATCTTGAGAGAGAGATTTCAAACTTGGCAAGAAAAGTAACAACTGAAATAGTTAAGAAAAAATCAGAATCAAAAAGCATAACTCCAAGAAACTTGAGGAAATATGCAGGGGTTCAGAAATTTAGCTTTGATGTTAAAAAAGAAGAATCGAGAATCGGTCTGGTAAATGGACTTGCTTGGACTTCTGTTGGTGGTGAAATGCTACCGATTGAAACAATTACTTATATTACTGATAAAGGTAAAGGCAAAGTAAGCATGACGGGTAAACTTGGCGATGTGATGAAAGAATCAATCCAAGTTGCTGAGATGCTTGTAAGGTCAAAATGTTTAAGCCTTGGTATTTTACCAAGTGATTTTGATAAAACAGGGATTCATATTCATGTTCCAGAAGGTGCAACACCAAAAGATGGTCCATCGGCAGGACTTGCAATGGTTACATCAATTGTATCAGTTTTAACAAATATTCCAGTTAGAAATGATGTCGCAATGACAGGTGAAGTCGGACTATTAGGACAAGCATTACCAATTGGTGGATTGAAAGAAAAACTATTAGCAGCATTAAGGGCAGGGATCAAAACTGCGATTATTCCAAAAGAAAATGAAAAAGATTTGGAAGAATTGCCAGATAATGTCAAAAAAGGACTCGAGATTATCCCAGTTGAAAATATTGAAGAAGTGCTAAAAGTAGCCTTAATATCGAAACCAAAGCCAATTTCTGCCGAAGATATGGAAAAAATTGCAGAAATAACGTCAAAAACCGCAGAAAAAAGCCAAAAAGACGTAATTCACCATTGAGATTTTTGAAAAAATAGGCATTATACTTATATGGAACAATGAATCGCTTGGCACTACAGACTATAATGCTTTGCGTGGATTTGTAACGCTGTGTTGACCATATTAAGTGGTCTAATATTATTATAAAACATTTTAAGAAAAGGATTATTCTAATGAATAAAAATGAACTTATCTCTCACGTTGCTGAAGAAGCTGGTTTAACAAAAGTTGATGCTACTAAAGCTTTAGAAGCTGTATTAAGTGGTGTTCAATCATGTCTTAAAAATGGCGAAAAACTAACACTAGTTGGTTTCGGTACATTTGACATTAACCGTCGTAAAGCAACAACTGGTCGTAACCCACGTACTGGTGAAGAAATCCAAATAGCTGCTGCTAACGTTGTTAAATTCAAAGCTGGTAAACAGTTAAAAGAATCTGTTAACAAATAATACACAGTTAATAAATAAAGAAAAAGGCGACCGATGATTACATCAGTCGTTTTTTTTTACTTTTTTTTAAATACTTGCTTGACATCAGAGCATAACTTTAATAAATATAGTACTCCAAATCAAGGGCGGTTAGCTCAGTTGGGAGAGCATCTGGTTTACACCCAGAGGGTCGGGAGTTCGAGCCTCTCACCGCCCACCATTTACAATAAAAAACAGCCTTTAATGGCTGTTTTTTATTGTAAATCACATCGAGTTTAAATT
>CALDHH010000193.1 GCA_937941575.1 uncultured Alphaproteobacteria bacterium
TTGATGATAAATCACAAATATCATATATCCATGGAATGCTATTCTATAAGGAATAGGTAAATCTTAACCCATCGCTCTTGCAGAACCGCTATCTTTATGTAACCACCAGCTTGTTTTATTGATAGAAAAGATTGGCTTATATCTTGAAACGCTATTTATTTGTTTCACATTCTTGCTTTGATTATCCAATATATATGCGCCATTCCCTGTATATACAATTAATACAGCATGGTGAACATTTTTGATTTTATCTTCAACGATTGCAATACGCATTTGTGAATCATCTACGCCCAATGCTTTTAAAGAAGTATATTTTGCAATTGCGTAATCTTCACAATCTCCGCCTTTTGTAAAAAACTCAACCGGAGTTGCCCAATAATCTGATTTTGAATAATTTCTTTTATCAGTTACATATCTGGTTTTATTAATATAATTATTAACTCCATTAATTTTTTCAAATAGGCTTCTATTTGCTAATACATCTAAATTTGCTTTCCACATTTTTATCTTTTGGCTTGATCCAGATCTTTTTAACTGAGACTCAAAACGACTAAACATTGAATTCCATTTGGTAAATGATTTGGTGTTATTTGATTTAATCTCACGGCTACCGAATAGTTTCGGGTAAGATTGCATTGAATTCATGGCATTAGTTGTTGTAACCATGGATGCCAAAGTAATTGTTGGATTGCCGCCTGTTGATGCTTTTGCACTAGTTGGCGCGAAAGTAGTCGCCCCGATCATAAATGTTAAACCAGCTGCTGATACTTTTAAACACCATTGCTCCGCCAATTTACGATATAGCTGAACCGCAGATACATGTCCAAGATCGACCAAGATGGCACCGACTTGTTTACTATCTGATTTCTGCCTTTTAAGCGCTTCATCTAATTGACCTTGAGTAATTACACCACTTACGACCAATAAGTCACCAAGTCTATGGCTTCTTAATCTTGTCCCAATAGAAGAGAAAAATGATTCTTTGTGAATATTTCTCTCTTTTTCATTTATCTGTGCCATAATTTACCTCAACTACCAATGTTAAAAAAGTAAGCAATAAAGCTATCCTTATATGAATCTACACCATAATAGTTAACATTATATGAAAACTGACCTTGAATTATCAAATAAAATATGTTAGCTTCTTGCAAGTTTTCTATAATGAATAAGGTTAAAGATTATGCTTGATGACAAAGCTTTTGATAATTTATCTAAATTAAGCTCCGCCAATGTTTTATGTATCGGCGATATTATGCTGGATAGATTTGTATATGGCGAAGTAAGCCGCATATCTCCAGAAGCTCCAATTCCAGTATTAAATATCCAAGATAAAAAATATATGCTTGGTGGAGTTGGTAATGTTATTGCCAATATTAATGGCCTAACCGCAAAACCACATTTGATAACTATCATTGGTGATGATTTGGCAGGAGATCGAGTTAAAAGGCAAGTATCAGAGATAAGCCAAGATATATCAGGAATAATTACCGATAAATCCAGACCAACCACAATTAAAACTAGATATCTATCATTAGGTCAGCATCTATTAAGAACTGATACCGAACAATTGGAAGCAATCAGCCAAGATATCGAAACTGAGGTTATTAATAAAGTACAAGAAAAAATAAACGAGATTGATGTAATTGTGTTATCTGATTACGGCAAAGGATTGCTCACCAAAAGCCTTATCCAAGCCATTATTACCTTAGGTAATAAAAATAACAAAACAATAATTATTGATCCAAAGGGAACAGATTATAGAATTTATAAAGGCGCTACAATTGTAACTCCAAATAGGAAGGAGCTATCCGAAGCCACATCAGGCATGAAAACAAAAACTGATGATGAAGTAAGAGCAGCTGCATATAAGCTAATCCTACAATCTGGAGTTAAATCTGTGATAGCAACCAGAAGCGAAGATGGAATATCTATAATTGAAACGGAAAACAAACCAATTCATATAAAAACCGATGTAAAAAAAGTCTATGATGTATCTGGTGCAGGTGATACAGTTGTTGCAGCAATATCATCAGGAATTGGATCAGGGATGTCACTGGAAGAATCTGCAGAAATTGCAAATATTGCAGGTGGAATTGTCGTTGGGAAAACTGGAACCTCAATAATAAAGATAGAAGAAATAGAGAGAAAGATAAGTTATAAAATGGCAAGAAAAAAAGATTTAGAAAAAAATAATTACTCATTAGAAGAGATTGTTATTTTATCGAATGAATGGAAAGAAGAAGACTTAAAAGTTGGCTTCACAAACGGATGTTTTGATTTATTACATCCAGGACATTTATCATTATTAAAACTTGCAAAATCAAGATGTGATAAATTAATAGTTGCTGTAAATAGCGATATTTCGGTTAAAAAAAATAAAGGCCCAACAAGGCCAATCCATAATGAAACTAGCAGAAGCATGATGTTAACAGCACTTGAATATGTTGATGCAGTTATAATATTTGATAGTGAAACACCAATGCCACAGATTGAAGCAATTAAGCCGGATATTCTAATAAAAGGTGGTGATTATACAATTGAAACGGTTGTTGGTGCCGATTATATACATTCATATGGTGGCGAAGTTTACGTTGCTCCATCAGATATAAGCTTCCCAACTACAAAAATAATTGAAAAGATTAGTGCTTAATTGATAATAAGCTAATAATTATATAAATCTATGACCAAGGCATTCTTGGTGGTCTGCGTAAACTAACAGGCAAGCTTGGAATTTCTCTTCCAGTTACAAAAGCAATCATTTTTATCCTGTCATCAATTGGCGGATGAGTTCCAAATAAACCCATAAAATTATGGCTATTTTCTATACACATTTGTTGAACTTCATCTGGCATATCTTTTACTTTATCACGACCCGATATACGCATTAATGCCTTCATCATCGCATCTGGATTTTTGGTTATCTCAACCGCACCAGCATCTGCCATAAACTCTCTTTTTCTCGATATTGCAAATCTAATTAATATTGCAAAGGCGTAACCAATCGCCAAAACAACCAAAGCAATAATTACAATTGGTAAACCATTATTCTTACTATCAGATTTCCCATACCGCCTTGAACTATAATTATTACCGTAAACCATCGACCTAAAAGCAATCTCAGCAAAGAAGCTTATCATTCCAACAAAAATCACGCTGATGATTAATAATCTTACATCTCTATTTATTATATGGGTTAATTCATGGGCGATCACGGCTTCAAGTTCATCATCTTGTAAAGATTCAATAATTCCTCTGGTCAAGGTAATTGCATAGGTATTATCATTAATACCGCTCGCAAATGCATTCAAAGATGGGGAATCGATTATCTGTAATTGTGGCATTACCATTCCTTGCGATATACACATATTCTCCAGCATATTATAAACTTTTGGATATGTTTTCCTATCGACCGATGTTGCACCTGTGGAGCTTCTGATCATCGCAGAATGCATAAACCACGCAATTACAAACCATATCGATGTAATGATAAAAGCAATATAACCATAAGAAAACATGCCATCAAAACCAGATCTGATATGATTGCTATTCGGATCACCGCCAGAAATGCTAAGCCCAAAAAAGAATGCCCAGATCATAAATAACCATAGACATGGAAACAACAATAATAAAATCATAGACTTAATATTATTATTCCAAATATGGGTGGATAATCCAAGTGTTGCTAAAGCCATTTGATAAAATTACTTAAATTTTTAAGAGAATGAAACATCAGGAGCTTTTTCAATCGCAACTTTTTCAGTCTCACTCACTTCAAAGAAATCTTCTTCTTTAAAGCCAAAATTATTTGCAATTAAAACAGCAGGAAATTGTTGGATTGAGGCATTATATTCATTCGTTGCATTATTAAAGAAACGTCTAGCCGCTGCAATTTTATTTTCAATATCCGATAGTTCATTTTGCAATTGTCTGAAATTCGCATCTGCCTTTAATTCTGGATAAGCTTCCGCAACCGCCATTAAATTAACCATCGCAGTCCCAAGCGCACTCTCGGCACTGGCTTTATCAGCAACTGAACCACCTTTTAAAGCAGTCGCTCTCGCATCAGTTACTTTGGTAAACACACCTTCTTCATGTTTCGCATATCCTTTAACCGTTTCAACCAAATTTGGCACCAAGTCATGACGCAGTTTTAATTGTACATCAATATCAGAAAATGCATTTTTTCTAGTCTGAATTAATTTGATAATACGGTTATATAAAGTAATTAATAATAAGGCAATTGCGCCCAAAATACCTAAGAAAACTAAAAAACCTGAGCTCATGAAAATGCATCCCTTTGTTAAATAAAAAAACTAATACACTCATCATAAACAATTTAAATGCAAAATAAAAGCCAGAACGCAAATAACTGCGTCCTGGCTAATTATATTTAACAAAAACCTGCCAAAACTTTAAGAAATCACCCCAACTTTGTAATTGCCTAAAAGCAGATCAAAATTGAATACTAAGGAGACTAGACAAAACCATAATATTCAACTAACTGGGATATGGGGAAAGAAAAGTAGAAACCCAACCCAGCAAATTAATAATGACATAAAGTTATTAAAATTTAGTTAAAAATCAAAAACATATACATAAAGCGCTTTACAGATAAACTAAACTATGTACAATTGATTCTAAGAACTAATTTGACTATTTAATAAATTTAAAAGGAAATAACCATGAAAAAATCAACAAAGAGCAAA
>CALDHH010000194.1 GCA_937941575.1 uncultured Alphaproteobacteria bacterium
TTATATTTTATATTTAAACGCCTAGATTGGAAATCGGTACAATTTGATGTTGATGTTACTTCACCATATTCACCGTTCTCGCCTTTACCTGGCATCCATGCTTCGATATCGTATTTTTTATAAGCAGGAGAACCAAGATCACCAGCACAGATATGAACCAATTGATATGGAATTTCTAAATCCTTGAAAATCTCTTCTTCGATCTCACGCATTTCTTCATGAGCATCATAGCTCGTATCTGGATTTACAAATTGATACATTTCAATTTTGGTAAATTGGTGAACTCTATATAAACCTTTGCTTGATTGTCCGCCTGCACCAGCTTCACGTCTGAAACAATGGCTAACTGCGACATATTTATTTGGTAGATCGGATTCTTCAAATACATGATCTTTGAACATGCCACCGATTGAGATTTCAGATGTAGCGATTAGGCTTAGATCAGTATCTTCAATACAATAGATATTAGATTCTTCACCTCTTGGATTGAATCCTGAACCACTTAAAATTTCATTTCTAGCGAAATCTGGAGCTTCAACAATTCTAAAACCTTTGCTCATTGTTTTATTGATCGCATACATTTGTAAGGCATAGCTTAATAATACCAAATCATCTTTTAAGAAATAACATTTATTACCGGCAACTTTCGCTCCAGCTTCAAAATCAATCATTTGTAGCTTTTCATTTAATTCAAGATGATCTTTGGCTTTAAAATTAAACTCAGTTGGCTTGCCTTCATATCTTAGGACAACATTGCTTTCATCGGTGAAGCCTGATGGTGTTCCCTCTGGTAGAATATTGGGAATATTTTCCATCTCAAGCATATAAGCAGCCATGATTTTATCAAAATCAATTTCCAGATTCTGAATTTCTTCTTTTAGGCTTTTACCTTTTTCAATTAGGCTAGGGCGGTCATCATTGGAAGCTTGCGGTATTGATTTTGCAATATTATTACGCTCTGCTCTCAATTCATCAAGCTGTACTTGTAACTCGTTTTTTTGCTTGTAAAGACTAACCAAAGCATCAACATCTGCCTTTGTATTTCTCTCAACAATACTATGTTTTATAAGCTCTTGATTTTCGACTATGAATTTTATATCCAACATTGATTTGACCCTTCTACGTTTATTATCTATACAGTATTAACTATCTATAACCTTAAATTCAAGTGGCAAATTAATGACAATCTTATTATCCTGTGAAAATATTACAAAATATGTGGCAAATCGTACTTTATTTGAAAATCTATCGGTTAAGATGGATGATAATGAACGAATTGGCTTAATTGGTCCAAACGGGTCTGGGAAATCAACCTTATTAAAAATAATGGCTGGGAAGACTGATTCTGATAATGGTGAAGTATCGACTAGAAAAGGTCTACAAGTCGTTTATTTAGAACAAAGAGAAGATTTTGATCCAGATAAAACTATTTTAGAACTGGCATTAGAAATGTCAGCAAATGATATCGAAGATATCTATATGAAAGAAGCTAATGCTAGCTCATTATTAACTCAAATTGGATTTAAAGATCTGGATGTAAAAGCCGGTAGCCTTTCAGGTGGTTGGTTAAAAAGATTAGCAATTGCTGGTAATTTATGTCGTGATGCTGACGTATATTTCCTTGATGAGCCTACCAACCATTTGGATGTCGATGGTATTGAATGGTTAGAGAAATATTTAAAATCTTTCAGAAAACCATATATAATTATTACCCATGATAGATTTTTCTTAGAAAAAGCAACTAATCGTATAATCGAGCTTAATGATGTTTATGACGAAGGTTACCTATCTTATAATTGTGCCTATGATGAGTTTTTGGAACGCAAAGAAGAATTTTTAGATTCTGAAAAAGCTAGATTCCTATCAATGGCAAATAAAAACCGTAATGAACAAGAATGGGTAAAAGCTGGAGTTAAAGCCAGAAGCACTAAACAAAAAGCCAGATTAGATTCAGCTGCGGAATTACAAGAAAACGTATCTAAACTTAGAAAACAAGTTGCCGATCCGGTATCAATTGAAATTGGTTTTGATGCAACTGACCGTAAAACTAAAAGATTACTTGTTGCCAATCATATATCAAAAGCATATGGCGATAGGGTGATATTGGATAAGTTTGATTTACTGCTTACTCCAAAGGTTAGAGTCGGATTACTTGGGCTAAACGGTGCTGGTAAAACAACTTTAATTAAGATGTTATGTGGTGAAGAAGAACCAGATTCAGGTAAGGTTGCCGTGATGACTGGCGTGAACATCTTGCATTTTGACCAAAAACATCAAATCGTAAATGAAAATCAAACATTAAAAGACGCTTTATCAGATGGCTCGGATACTATTATTTATCGTGATAAACCAATGCATATCTCGGCTTGGGCAAAGAAGCTGAAATTTAGAACCGACCAATTAAACAGCCCTGTAAAAGTATTAAGTGGTGGTGAGCGAGCAAGAATTATCATGGGTAGATTGATGCTACAAAAAGCAGATATCCTATTCTTAGATGAGCCAACAAATGATTTAGAT
>CALDHH010000195.1 GCA_937941575.1 uncultured Alphaproteobacteria bacterium
TGTTTGAACTTGGTCTATTGGATATAAAATCAGAGCTAATTGATATTCTGGATAAACCAGGTGGGCAATGTGCAGAATTATATCCAGAAAAACCAATCTATGATATTCCAGGGTTGCCAATAGTAACTGGGCAAGAATTAACTGATAATCTAATGGAACAAATAAAGCCATTTAATCCAAAATTCCATTTAAACCAAATGGCAGAGAAGATTAAGAAAACAGATGATGGTAAATGGCAAGTAACTACTGATATCGGTACAATTATTGAAGCCACCGTAATAATAATTGCGGCTGGTGGCGGTAGTTTCATGCCTAAAAAACCACCAATTAAGAATATCGAAGAGTTTGAAGGTAAATCTGTATTCTATTCTGTGCGTGATATGGCGAAGTTTAAGGGTAAAAAACTATTAATCGCGGGTGGTGGAGATTCTGCCCTTGATTGGTTGGTTAATCTTGAGCCACTTACCAAAACTATTGCTCTGACGCATAGGCGTGATCAGTTCAGGGCTGCTCCAGATAGTGTTAATAAAATGCGAGCATTAGTTGAACAAGATAAAATGAACTTGCATATTGCTCAAGCTGTATCATTAAATGGTAATAATGGGGTTTTAGAATCGGTTACTTTGAGATTGAAAGACAAAAGTGAGTTTGAAGTTGAATGCGATAATTTCTTGGCATTTTATGGCTTGACTATGAAACTTGGTCCCGTTGCCAATTTCGGCTTAAATTTACATGAGAATCTAATTCCAGTTGATACAGAAAAATTTGAGACTTCAATCCCATCAATTTTTGCAATTGGAGATATTAATCATTACCCAGGTAAGTTAAAATTGATATTATCAGGCTTCCATGAATCAGCATTAATGGCACAAGTCGCATTTAAATATATTTATCCGGATAGAAAATTACGTTTTCAATACACAACGGCTAGTTCTGATTTGCATGAGAAGCTTGGAGTATAGTCTTTTCTAAATAAGATTAGAGATAAATGGATAAAAGATAAATATTCATTGGAATACTGGGCATTTATGGTTTATTATTTTGCTTAATTTAAAAATTAATATGAAAGATAAATCTTAATAATGGCAAATAGTTCATTCGAAATAATAGGATCAGTAAAATTAGCTTATAGCTTCTTGGCCGATGAATGGAAATATATGGTTAAGATTGCTTGGCCAGCTTTATTGGCATCAATCATCACAAGTATGTTTGTTAATATATATAAAACGGATGTTTCAATTTTTGAGAAATTTCTGTGGGAATTACCATCAGTAGTATTTGTAGCCTTTGTTATCTTTCAACAAACAAGGTTAATTTTAATTGGGGAAAGATTAGAAAAACTGCCTGAAAACCCATTGGAATATCAAATGCGAGCAAAGGCTCTAATTGCAAGTATTGGATTTTATTTGTTATTTACTATGCTAATGATTGTTTTTCAGGGAGTTGCGGATAAGATAATTGTAATTTCTGGAGCTACCGAGCCTGAAAAGATGGATTCAAAAACATTCTTATTGCTCGGGGCAATATTATTTTTGGGTATATGGTCTATACGTTTAAGCTTGCTTCCAATCACCTCTGCGGTTGGTTATCCAGTAAAATTATATTTGGCAAAGGTTAAGGGAGCTATGTTCTCGCTCCGTGTAATGGGTGTTTCATTGATCGCTTGTTTACCGGTCTTGTTTTTGTGGATTTTACTATTTTCATCATTCGTTGGAGACCCTGATAATGTGACAGAAATTGGAAAACTAGTTACAGCATTAATTGCTGCACCTATCGGTTTAATTATGGTTCTAGTGATAAATGCGAGCTTAACATTTGCATTAAAAGAAGTATTAGGCAGAGATAAATGAAGATAAATGTTGCTGATCAAGATGGTAAAAATCATGAATTGGAAGCTTTGGATGGCTGGCGAGTAATGGAAGTCATTAGGGATTCTGGTTTAAATATTAATGCAGAATGTGGTGGTGCATGTTCATGTGCAACTTGCCATGTATATGTTGCAGAAGAATGGTTGGATAAATTATACCCAGCCACAGATGAAGAACTTGATATGTTGGATGAAGCATTTGAAGTAGAAGATAATTCCAGACTTTCTTGCCAAATTTTATGTAGCGAGAAATTAGATGGGTTAAAAGTAACTTTGGCTCCTGGGTCAGAAAAGCAATAATGGATAAAGATAAAATGAACAATATTGATGTATTAAAACAAGATATAATTGGCACTGTGCATGCGGCAAATGACATGGATAGCTTGGAGCAAGTAAGAGTATCTGCCCTTGGTAAAAAAGGTCAGATTACAGGAATGATGCAGAGCCTTGGTAAGATGGATCCAGATCAACGTCGTGAAATGGGACAAGCTTTAAATAAGCTTAAGAATGAAATTGCGGGTGAAATTGATAACCGAGTTCAAATTTTAAAATCTGAAGAAATGAAGAAGAAGCTTGCAGCGGATAAGATTGATGTAACCTTGCCAATTAGACCAGAATTAAAAGGTTCAATTCATCCATTATCACATACATTTGAAGAGCTATTTACAATATTCACCGATATGGGTTTTGATATTGCAGAAGGTCCAGATATTGAAGATGAGTTTTACAATTTCACGGCTTTGAACTTTCCACCAGAACATCCAGCTAGACAAATGCATGATACTTTTTATCTGCCAGATGATAATTTAAAAGAAGGCGATGCATCAAAAAAATTACTACGTACGCATACATCAACTGTACAAGTGCATGTGATGCAGAACCAAGAGCCACCAATAAGAATTATTATACCGGGGCGTACGTATAGATCAGATTATGATGCAACACATACACCAATGTTCCATCAATTAGAAGGCTTAGTAATTGATAAGAAAACTAATCTTTCACATTTAAAAGGTTGTCTAACTGATTTCTTAAGTAGCTATTTTGAGATTGATGATTTACCAGTGCGCTTCCGTCCACATTATTTCCCATTTACTGAGCCATCGGCTGAGGTTGATATTGGTTGTACCAAAGATAAAAACAACTTTAAAATTGGTGCAGGCGATAATTGGATGGAGATTTTGGGTTGTGGTATGATCCACCCGAATGTATTAAAAAACTGTGGAATTGATCCAGATGTCTATCAAGGTTTTGCCTTTGGTATGGGGGTTGAACGTATTGCAATGTTAAAATATGGAATTCCAGATTTAAGGACTTTCTTTGAAACGGATTTAAGATGGCTAAGGCATTACGGCTTTAGATCATTAGAACAACCAAACTCAGTAATGAAATAAGATAATTTAGGATAATAGAAAATGAAATTTACTCTTTCATGGTTAAAAGAATATTTGGATACAGATGCAAGCTTGAACGAGATTGTAGATAAGCTAAATGAAATTGGTTTAGAAGTCGAAGATATCGTCAATCCAGCCGATGAATTAAAAGGATTCGTGGTTGGTATAGTGGAGCAATGTGAAAAACATCCCGATGCTGATAAGCTAAATATTTGCCAAGTGAATAATGGAACTGAAATCTTACAAGTTGTTTGTGGCGCGCCAAATGCAAAAGCTGGTTTAAAAGGTATATTCGCTCCATCGGGTTGTTATGTTCCCGGAGCTGATTTTACTTTAAAGAAAACTGAAATACGTGGACAAGAATCAAATGGAATGCTTTGCTCAGAAAAAGAACTTTGTATATCAAATGAACATGATGGCATTATTGAGATTGATAATGATAATCTAACCGCTGGAATGTTAGCCGCCGATGCTTTAAATTTGAATGATCCTGTTATCACAATTGAGACTACTCCAAATAGGGGTGATTGTGCAGGAATATATGGCATAGCTAGAGATTTAGCAGCAACAGGAATTGGTGAACTAGTTGAGCTTAATATTGAAAAAATATCAGGAAGTTTTGATAGCCCAATTAAAGTAACCATAAAGCCAGATGCTGAGAAATCATGTCCTTTGTTTTTAGGGCGTTATATCAAAGGCGTTAAAAATGGTACTTCACCAGAATGGTTACAAACAAAATTAAAATCAATTGGCTTGCGCCCAATCTCAATTTTGGTTGACATTACAAATTACATGACTATTGGTTTAAATCGTCCTTTGCATGCCTATGATGCAGATAAATTATCAGGAGACGTACATGTACGCCTGACTAATCATGATGGTAAAATCAATGCTTTAAATGATAAAGAATATGAATTAAAAGATGGTCATACCGCAATTTGTGACGATAAATCTGTACTTGGTTTAGCAGGAGTAATTGGCTCGGTTGAAAGCGGATGTTCCGATGATACAGTTAATGTGTTTTTAGAAGCTGCCTATTTCGATCCAATCGCAACTGCAATGTCAGGGCGTAGTTTACAAATTGATTCAGATGCAAGATATCGTTTTGAACGTGGGGTTGATCCTGAATTCACTTATGCTGGTATGGAATTATTTACTAAATTAGTTCTGGAACTTTGCGGTGGTGAAGCTAGTAATGTTATAAAAGCAGGAGATACACCAGATTACCATCAAGTGATGGAATTTAATCCAAATAGAACTGAAAAACTATTAGGTGATAAAATTGATTTCGATATTCAAGCTGAAATTATAACCAAGCTTGGATTTATAATTGAGAAAATAAGCGATGATAAATGGAATATAACTGTGCCATCTTGGCGTCATGATATTGCAGGATTTGATGCCGATATTATTGAAGAAATATTACGAATATATGGTTTTGATAAGATTAGCATTAATCCATTAAAACGAGATGGCTCAATCGCCAAAACTCATTTAACTGATTTACAAAAAAATACGATCAATGCAAAACACGCTCTGGCAACACGTGGGCTTAATGAAACATATACATGGTCATTTATGGAAGCTGAATTGGCATCTAGATTTGGAGTTAATGATAATCAAGCTCAAAAATCACTAACTCTGGTTAATCCAATTAGCCAAGATTTAAGTACTATGCGACCATCAATATTACCAAATTTAATCGAAGCTGCTTATAGGAATAAATCTCGAGGTTATCCAGATAGCCATTTCTTTGAAATTGGACCTTGCTTTAAATCGGCTGATTATGATGGGCAGATAATGGTGGCTGCTGGAATTAGATCGGGTAGTATAGTAAGCAAACATTGGTCAGAAAGTAAAAGAGATGCTGATACAATTGATGCCAAAGCCGATGCATTTGCAGCTTTGGAAGCGTCAGGAGTTAAAACAGAAAACCTACAAATAAGTACAAATGATGTACCAAAATGGTATCACCCAAACAGATCTGGCATGTTAAAACAGGGTAATAATGTCGTTGCAATATTTGGTGAAGTTCATCCAATGATATTGGAAGAAATGGGTATTGATGATATGCAAGTTGCTTGTTTTGAAGTGTTTTTAAGTAGTCTTCCAACTAAAAAGAAGAAAAAATCAACCAATATAGCAATGCTTAAGACATCAAGCTTACAGCCTTTATCAAGGGATTTCGCTTTCATATTGAAAAAAGAGATTGAAGCTGCAAAACTTATCCGTGCAATTCATGCAGCCGATAAAAAATTCATCACCAATGTTGATATATTCGATGTATATAC
>CALDHH010000196.1 GCA_937941575.1 uncultured Alphaproteobacteria bacterium
AGAGTAGAAATTGCGAATGCTTGTTTTGATTTCTTACCACATCGCGCGGTTTTAGATATCTCTGGCTGGGCAGAAGAAGACATATTCTCGCATCATTGAATTTGACAAAATACCTGTTATAATGTAGGTATATCAAGCATTCACAATATAAAACGAAGGATTAATAAGATGGAAATTGTAAAGAAACTTCAAGAAAATAAACAAGCAGATATCAAATCCGCGGTTAGAGTTTTATCATTGGAAGCAGAATCAATTCAAAAAATGGCTGATAATATCGGTGAAGAATTTGCAGATGCAATTGATATGTTTGCAAGCGTTGAAGGCAGAATAATCGTAACTGGTATGGGTAAAAGTGGGCATGTTGCAAAGAAGATTGCGGCCACTTTGTCATCAACTGGAACGCCTGCATTTTTTGTTCATCCTGGTGAGGCAAGTCATGGTGATCTTGGGATGGTTGTTCGTGGTGATGTGGTTTTGGCATTATCAAATTCAGGTGAAGTAAAAGAATTAAGTGACATTATTGGCTATACAAGACGTTATTCAATTCCATTAATTGGAATGACAAGTAATGGGAAATCAGCCCTTGGATCAAAATCAGACTTGGCTTTGGTATTGCCACCTTGTCCAGAAGCTTGCCCGAACGGACTTGCGCCAACTACTTCAACTACATTAATGCTGGCATTGGGTGATGCGATTGCGGTTGCATTGCTTGAACGTCGTGGCTTTACCCCGACGGATTATAAAGTGTTTCATCCAGGTGGAAATCTGGGTCAGCAATTAATGGTGGTTAATGAAATCATGCATAAAGAAAATGATATGCCATTAATTTCAATTGATTCAGATATCAAATCTGCCCTAGAAGGCATTAACGAGAAAAGCTTTGGTTGTGTTGGTGTTCTATCTGATGATGGAAAATTGGAAGCAATTTTGACCGATGGTGATGTTCGTCGTGAAATCTGTAATGATTTTCTTAATAAGAATCTATCTGATATCGTAACTAAAAACCCAAAAACAGTTAAAAAAGATAGCCTAGTTGGGGAAGCAGTTGCGATCATGAGTAATTCAGAAATTACTAGCCTATTCGTAGTAGATCTTGAAGGTAAGCCAGTTGGCTTCTTGCATATGCATGATTGTTTAAAAGCTGGATTTGCTTAAAAATAAATAATGACTGAACAAAAAACTACAGAATTTTATGACAGAGATGAGCAAGTTTACCTTGGTAATTCTGCATATAGTAAATTTGTAAAAATTATGATGTTCGTACTTCCGCTATTGGCTTTATCAATTATTATTGTGCTGGTGTTAAAGCTTAGTATTAAAGAGCAAATGCCAAATCTAACCATTGCCGAGACCACCAGAAATCCAGAAGGTGAGATTGAGATGATTGGGGTTAGCTACGAAGGTATGGATCAAGAAAAAAGACCATATCGTGTTGATGCAGAAAAAGCATCAAGATCATCAATAAATCCAGAAGATATTAATCTTGAAAAACCAATTGCCAATATAAAGCTTAACGATAATATAGATCTTAATGCATCGGCGGATAAGGGAGTTTATAAACGTGAAAACTCAACCGTTCAGTTAATTGGTAATGTTAAATTAAAACATAGTGGTGGTTATAATTTAACGATGGATGAGATCTTAATAAATATGCCAGCCAAGAACGCAATATCAAATAGCAAGGTGATTGGTGTCGGGCCAGAGGGAAATATAGAATCGAATGGCTTAACAGTTGCAAAAAATGGAAATCGTATTATATTTATCGGACCATCAAAAATTACAATATTAAACAAAAAGGATAAAATCATTGATTAACAAATATGCTTTAATTTCTTTATGCTTAATATTATTTAGCAACCCGTTATTCGCCAGTGATGGATTAAATAATTCCAAAGATATATCATCGGAGCCAATTGAAATATCAGCTGATGGCTCTTTTGAATGGTTACGGGCGGAAAAGAAATATTTGGCAATTGGTAATGCCGTTGTTAAACAAGGCAAGCTTAGCTTGAAATCTGATACTCTAAATGCTCTTTATGATGATGAAGAGAATAGGACTGAGATTAAAAGGGTCATTGCAGAGAAAAATGTAATTATCTCATCACCGCCACATAATATTTATGGAGATAAAGCGGTTTATAATATTGAAACTGGCATTGTCACGATTACTGGTAATAATTTAAAATTGGCTACAGATAGTGAAACGATTACGGCCAAAGATAAATTTGAATATAATGTAAATACCCGTGTGATGATCGCCAATACTAATGTTGTGGTTAAACATGAAGATGATATTTTAAAATCTGATAGATTGATTGCTTACTTCATTGATAAGAATGGTAAGATGGTTTTGAATAAGGTTGAAGCCAAAAAGAACGTTTCTTTGAAAACTCCAAAAGAAAAGATTACAGGTAATTTTGGTCATTATAATGCAATTTCAAAAATCGCTACGATCAATGGTAATGTGAAGATTAGCCAAGGCAAAAACCAATTGCTGGGGAATAAAGCAGTGGTTAATCTTAAATCTGGAATTAGTAAGATTTTTGGTAGTGAGAAGAAAAGAGTATCTGGAACTTTTTTCCCAAAATCTGGTTCAAAATCATCAAGTGCTATATTCTCAAAAATCCCAGATAATAAAAATATAGAACAGGTTAAGTCCGAAGAAAAAAGCAATATTGAAAAAGAAATTAATAAAGATATCGAATGGTCAGATAGCTTAATAGAAGAAGTAAAAGGGCAAGATGACAATTAAACCAAAACCAAAGCTAGTATCTGCAAATGCTGGGCTATCCGTTGAACATATAATGAAATCATATAAAAAACGTCCTGTTTTACGTGATGTTAGTTTCTCGGTTAAAAATGGCGAAGCGGTCGGCCTACTTGGGCCAAATGGTGCGGGTAAGACAACTTCATTTTATATTGTAACGGGGCTGATTGACCCAGATGCTGGTAAGATAAAAATTGATGGTAATGATATAACCAATTTACCAATGTATAGAAGAGCCCGCATTGGTATCGGTTATCTACCTCAAGAAGCTTCAATTTTCAGAGGTTTAACCGTCGAAGAAAATATCAGATCCGTATTGCAAGTAACCGTTAAAGAAAAAGCCAAGTTAGAGCGGAAATTAGATGAGCTATTGGCTGAATTCTCAGTTACTCATTTAAGAAATACTCCTGCAATTGCCCTATCAGGTGGTGAACGTCGTAGGGTAGAGATCGCGAGAGCTTTGGCGACTAGCCCAAGATTCATATTGCTAGATGAACCATTGGCAGGGATTGACCCGATTGCAGTTAAAGATATCAGGGATTTAATAAAACATTTAAAAAACCGCGGTATCGGGGTTTTAATTACCGATCATAATGTCCGTGATACTCTGGATATTGTTGATAGAGCTTATATCCTTCATGATGGTAAGGTCTTAATGGAAGGCACGCCAGAAGACATCGTTAAGAATGAAGATGTTAAAAGAGTCTATCTCGGCGAGCAATTCAGCCTTTAAAATTGTTTTCATAAATATATTGACAACTAGAAGTATATAATATATGTTAATCATAATGGTTTTTTGTGATTAATTTATTAGGGAATACAACATGAATGATGCTGCTAGAAAAGAAAATGATGCAAGGTTTTTAAGGGTATATGGAACTATGTTTTTGGTCCTTTCTATGGTTGCTGCAGGGGCAGTTGGAGTTGATTTTTCTGATAAAAAGATAGAAGAGAATAATAAAAATATTATTACCAGTTATGAAGAAGCAGTTGATACTGGGAAAAGTAATTTCTGTACTATGGATCAAGAATGTTTTGAAGTTGTAAATTTTGATAAAAGTAAGTTTACGGGCCCAGGAATTAGCGATGGTGTTAAAAATTCTTTAGAAGTTACTGCTGCAATCATTATATCCGTTTCCACGTTTTTTATACCGCTTTATGCAGAGGCTAATCCATCTAGTTTCCAAGGAATAAGAAGGAAGAAGAAATTAGCTATTCAGTCTTCTAAAAACACGGGCTTATAAAAATTAACCAATCCTTAACTTTATATTAATTTTCAACAGCTAGAATCTCTGTTATCATAGAGATTGTAAGATGTGGGAGATTTTTTATATAAATGTCTATTAATCAAAGATTAGACCTGAGGCAGTCACAAAATTTAACGATGACACCAGAATTGCAACAAGCGATCAAGCTTTTGCAATTATCTAATCTTGAGCTATCTGAATTTATTGAAGATGCGTTAGAGAAAAATCCTTTATTAGAAAAAGACAGGTCAAAAGATGGCGATCGGAAAGATAATCAAGAAGAATCCGCATCATCAAAGACTAATGACTCCGTCGGCGATAATGATAAACAAGCATCAAAACATGAAGATAATATCCGAGCAGAATCTGATGCGAATAGAGAGATTAATGATAAGGTAGAGAAAACCGATCTTGATGCTGATTTTGATAATGTTTGGACGGGGAATAGCGAAGCTGATAAAAAACAGGATTATGATTATTCTACCAATAATACTCAGATAGGTTCAGGTGGATCGAGTAATTTTGATTATCCAGATTATAATTTTGAAAATACCATCTCTGAAAAACCAAGTTTAAAAGATCATTTAATGGAGCAAATCCAATTAAATATCTCGGGCAATAAAGACCGTAATGTTGCAATTACTTTAATTGATTATTTGGATGAAGCTGGATATATGCGCGATAAGGTTGAAATTATCATGGCAAGGCTTGGTTGTTCGAAATCTCGGGTAGAGAAAAACTTACAAAAAATGAAAGATATTTCTCCAACTGGAATATTTGCCAAAGATTTATCGGAATGTTTGGCGTTACAATTAAGCGAGATGAATCGTCTTGATCCTGCGATGCAGGCTTTATTGGATAACCTGCATTTGATTGCTGATGCTGATTTAAAAGCGATCGAAGATATTTGTGGGGTTGATCGCGAAGACGTCTTGGATATGATAACCGAGATTAAAGTCTTGGATCCAAAACCTGCTTTGCAATTTGATCATTTCATCTCACAAACCGTTATTCCAGATATTATTATGAAGAAAATTGTTAAAGAAGATGGCAGCACTTGGAGTATCGAGCTTAATTCAGAAACTCTGCCCAAGGTTTTAATCAACCAAACTTATTATAAAGAAATTAAAACAAAATCATCTTCCAAGGCAGATAAAACATTTATCAATGATCAAATGGCAGAGGCGAATTGGTTGGTCAGAGCAATGGATCAACGCGCCAATACAATCATGAAAGTGGCGACCGAAATTATAAAAAAACAAGATGCGTTTTTTAATTACGGGATTGAATATTTAAAGCCAATGGTTTTAAAAGAAATCGCAAAAGAGATTGAAATGCATGAAAGCACGGTAAGTCGTGTAACTAATAATAAATTTATCGGAACTCCACGTGGAGTATTCGAGCTTAAATTCTTCTTCTCTAGCGGAGTTTCAAGTACAGATGGGTTAACCGATTATGCTTCAGACGCGATTAAAGCCAGAATAAAAACTTTAATAGATGCCGAAGATCCAAAGAAAATCCTATCCGATGATAAATTAGTAAAATTATTAAAAGAAGGCGGCATAGAAATCGCCAGAAGAACAGTCGCCAAATACCGCGAAGCAATGCATATCCCATCTTCCGTCCAAAGACGAAAATTGAAGAAAAATCTTTGA